>JAQXIJ010000032.1 GCA_029007725.1 Bacillota bacterium
AGCAAGATTAAGGCGGTAGCAGTTGATTCTTTGGTTGATAATGACAACTACACAGCATATGGCTGGAAGACAAACTCAACATCTGAGTATGCTTCATTCGTTGTAATCACGGTTGCAGGCTCAACATATAGCTCATCTACAAGATTCGCTGTTGTTAAGAAGGTTGCAGATTCAACAATTGAAAACGAAGCGGGCGACGATGTTTACGATATCACATTGCTCTACAAAGGTGAAGAAGTTGTATATCAGACAGAAAATGACCTGTCAAGCACACTTCACATCGGTGATGTAATTGTATTCACAACAGATGCTGACGGTTACTTGGATGCAACAGACGTCTTGTTCAAGGCTGGTAATGGCAAAGACCTTGATGACGTTGCATATCAGGCGTCAACCGGTGATGCTACAGCAGCTGACACAACATGGTCAGGTTATGTAACAAAGAGCGCTTTGGATCAGACAGGTACAATTGCTGCATTCCCTGCTAGTGCAAAGGATTGGGCGAAGGCTCCTGGTTTTGCTAAGACAAGCGAAGATGTACAGGTTGTATTCGGCGTAATCATCGACAAGAGCTCATCATCAGTTCAGTTTGGTATTGCTGATGCAACAACAGGTATCATCAATAAGGCTGTAAATCTTGAAACAGCAGGTAATGGTGTTGCAGATTATGGCTTTGCTTCAGACGCAGCTGTATACTCATATGACAGAGGCGAAAAGACAAAGTACGGTCTTGAAGTTGGTACAAAGGGCAGCGTAGTAGCTACTCCGGTTTCTTCAACAAATAAGGACAGCAACGATGGCGACAAGATTCTGTTCACAGAAGCAGCAGCTAAAGCAGCAAGCACAGAAACAGCAACTAAGGAAGCAGCTGAAAAGAATGCAAACTACGGTGTTGCACTTATTGTAAACGGCGCTATCCAGGATCTGTTTGTAATGAACCAGAAATAATCATTAATATGATTTTTAAAGAGTTGAACTTCGGTTCAACTCTTTTTTTGCAAATCAAAAAGTACACTATTGGTCAGTGTACTTTTTGGATTGGCGGCTTTATTGATTTGTTGCTTTTTAACTACATTGTTACTCAATTTACTGCTCGGCATAACTGCACTTTCACCGACAGATTAATGCCGCTAATTCTTAGTGTTGCGTTATTGGTTACAGAGTAGCATGATTGGCAGCCTTGCATGTTTGAAAGTGCAACTGCCTTTCATGGTGGATCAATGGTGATTTTGTTCAATATATTGGATTGATCTTATTTCGTGTTGTTGCCTGTAATGTCCTTGACAGCGTTGCCGGCACCTTCACCGACGTCCTTTACTGCATCACCCACGCCTGTGCCGATGTCATTTGCTGTGTTGCCCACGGCTTTGCCGGCATCTTTTACGGCATTACCTGCACCGTTTGTAGCGTCTTTTGCTGCATTACCGGCACTGTTTCCGACATTTGTTGTGTCATTTGCGGTAGCTGTAGGCGACGGAGAAACAGATGTATTGTTATTACTTCCGCAGCCACTGAGCATAATTGCTGTCAGTGCCGCAGCCAAAAAAATTCTATTCATAATAATCTTCCTTTCTTTTATTTGCTGCACTATTATTATCTGCATTTTTTTTAAAATTATTATTTTTTATTGAATGTATGCACGGATTTTAAATAATTAATAATAGTTTTGTGATAAAGTGAGCGAGCACCCATTCGGGTGCCCGTTCTGTGGTGGTATATATGATAAAAGGGTAAATGATAGTATGCATGAACATACTATAGTATAAGTATGTCAAAAGAATTAAAAAATATACAAAAAACTGTTGACAAATTTATTTTTTGTGATAAAATAATTATAGAATAGATTAGAAGAGACTAGATATTAAATTAAAGTGTTTTAGATTCTCAGGACTAATCTGTTCTGAGTTTTTTTTAATATATAATGCAAAAAGCATAGAATAGGAGAGATTAGAAATGAATAAGAAGAGATTAGCATTGGTTGTAGCAGGAATTATGGTGTTGGGCGCTTTGTCAGGCTGTGGAAACGGTCAGACTGGAGAAAAGTCGTCCGATGAAAAAGTTTATAAAGTTGGTATAACGCAGTTTGCCGATCACCCGTCACTTGATAATTGCCGCAAAGGCTTTGAAGAAGGAATGGCGAGCGAGGGTTTTGAGGAAGGCAAAAATGTAGAATATGAGTACGTAAGCGCGGCAGGAGAAATGTCAACCGCGACGCAGATAGCACAGAATTTTGCAAATAGCAAAAAAGATTTGGTCTGCGGTATAGCAACGCCATCGGCGCAAGCGCTCTATGCAGCTTGTGCAGATAAACAAATTCCGGTAATATTCAATGCGGTTTCGGATCCGATTGCAGCGAAGCTTGCGCTGAGCGAGACAGAAACCTGCAAGGGCATTACAGGTGTAAGTGATAAGCTTCCGGTCAAGGATCAGCTTGACCTAATTAGAAAGGTTTTGCCGGAGGCTAAAAAGATTGGCATAATCTACACAACAAGTGAAGCGAATTCTGTAAGCACTATTGAAACATATAAAAAAGAAGCACCGAACTATGGATTTGAAATCGAAGCAGTTGGAATAGGTGCAGAGTCAGAGGTTTCTCAGGCTGCTGATGTTCTCGTGAACAAGGTTGACTGTATATCTAACATGACAGATAATACAGTTGTTTCTGCACTGGCGGTTGTTTTGGATAAGGCAAATGCAAAAAAAATCCCGGTATTCGGTTCGGAAGAAGAACAAGTTAAAAACGGCTGTATTGCATCTGCCGGAATTGACTATGTTCAGCTTGGAAAGCAGGCAGGAATCATGGCTGCAAAGATTTTGAAAGGTGAAAAAGTCGAAAATATGCCTTACGAAACACTTAATCAGTCATCTATTACGATAAACAACACTGTTGCGGAAGCACTCGGCGTTACTTTCAGCGACGATGTTCTTTCAAAAGCAACGGCAGTGGAAACAAACAAATAAATTAAAAGCCGGGGCTGATGATTGTTATCAGCCCCGTTTCAGCGAAAGGATATTTTTATGTCTGGCATTTTAATTGGAATCATTGAACAAGGACTTATCTATAGCATTATGGCCCTGGGAATTTATATCAGCTATAAGATTTTGGATTTTCCTGACCTCACGGTTGACGGAACATTCCCGCTTGGTGCGGCTGTCAGTGCTGCACTGGTGTTAAAAGGTGTAAATCCGTGGTTGTGCTTGGTTGCCGCGACTTTAGCGGGAGTTTTGGCAGGCTGCATTACCGGTTTTTTGCACATAAATCTGAAAATTAAGGATTTGCTGTCAGGTATTCTTGTAATGACCGGCTTGTATTCTATTAACTATCGTATTGTTGGCGCGCCGAACGAATTTTTGATGAATGAACCCACGATTTTTGACAGTATTCCACAGAATAGTGTGGTTTTTGAATACAAATATCTTATAATATTGTTCATAATTGTTGTGGCGGTTAAGATTTTGCTTGATTTGTATCTGAAAACAAAGTCGGGATTTTTGCTGAAGAGTGTCGGTGATAACCAGGGACTTGTCATCACGCTTGCTCAAAATCCGGGAAAAGTAAAGATAATCGGTCTTGCGATTGCAAATGGCCTTGTCGGACTTTCGGGTGCACTCTATTGCCAGCGCTCGATGCAGTTTGATATTTCGTCAGGAACTGGCACGATGGTAATGGGACTTGCAGCGGTAATTATCGGCACGACGGTGTTTAAAAAGATGAAATTTATGAAGGTAACAACCGGCGTTGTTTTAGGTATGATAATATACAAAGCGTGTATAACAATAGCGATTTCGTCAGGACTACAGTCCTCAGACACAAAGCTTGTGGTAACGGTGCTGTTTTTGGTAACGCTGATGCTTAACAGCCTTCCGGGAAGAAAAAAAGGAGGCTGTGCAAATGCTTGAGTTGAAAAAGATTTATAAAAAATTTAATGCCGGAACGATTGATGAAAAAATTCTGTTTGAGGACTTTAATCTGACGATAAATAAGGGCGAATTTGTTGCTATTGTCGGCAGCAACGGATCCGGCAAAACGACTACGCTGAACATTGTTTCAGGCGATGTTGTACCGGACGCCGGTAGAGTGATTCTTGATGGTAACGATATCACAAAGCAGAAAAGTTATAAGCGTGCCGCAAAAATTGCGCGCGTATTTCAAAATCCGTCAATGGGCACATGCCCGTCGATGACGATTATGGAGAATATGTCTATTGCGGATAACAAAGGACACCGCTATGGCTTGGCACGAGGGCTTAATACAAAGCGCAGGGAATTTTATCAGAGCCAGCTGGAACTTTTGGGTATGGGGCTTGAAAACAGGTTGCAAACCCTTGCCGGAACACTGTCCGGCGGTCAAAGGCAAGCGCTTGCACTGATTATGGCTACGCTCAAAACCCCTACTATTCTGCTGCTTGACGAGCATACCGCTGCACTTGACCCGAAATCGAGCGATATTGTCATGATGCTTACCGATAAAATCGTGCGCGAAAAGCAGATTACAACACTTATGGTAACGCATAATCTGCGCCATGCGGTTGAATACGGAACGCGCACTGTGATGATGCATGAAGGAAAAACTGTTTTGGATATAAACGGAGAGGAACGCAAAAACAAGACGATTGATGACTATTTGAAGATATTTAATGAGATCTCAATAGAATGCGGAAATTAAAAGCTTGCTGCATTAAGGCAGCAAGCTTTTTTATATTATCAAACATTTATTTCAACATTGACGCCAAGTTCGTCGATGTACTGGTCCATAAGCGGCTTAACTTCTTCATTTAGGAAATCTGTTACCTGCTCGCGGCTTCTGCCGACGTAGTTTTCAGGTTTCATCAAAGCTTCAAGCTCGTCAAGCGTCATTCCGAATGCCGGATCGCCGGCAATTAGCTCAAGAAGGTTGTTTTCTTTGCCCTCTTGCTTAACCTGTTTGCCTGCCTCCATTGAATATACACGGATTTTTTCGTGTAGCTCCTGACGGTCTCCGCCACGCTTTACCGCGTCCATCATAATATTTTCGGTAGCCATGAAAGGAATTTCTTTCATGAACTGCTGTCGTATTACTTTTGGATAAACAACAAGTCCGTCAACAACATTGATGTACAGGTTAAGAATTGCGTCAACAGCCAAAAATGCCTCAGGAATGCTTATGCGCTTGTTTGCCGAATCATCAAGGGTTCTTTCAAACCATTGCGTGGACGCTGTGATTGCCGGATTTAATGCATCGACAATTACATATCTTGCGAGCGAACCGATTCGCTCGCAACGCATTGGGTTGCGTTTGTATGCCATTGCAGACGAGCCTATCTGAGATTTTTCAAATGGCTCCTCGATTTGCTTCATGTGCTGCAAAAGACGGATATCGTTTGAGAACTTGTACGCACTCTGCGCAATTCCGGAAAGTACGCTTAGCATCTGATAGTCAAGCTTTCGTGGATATGTCTGGCCGCTTACAGCAAAGCAACTGCCATATCCCATTTTTTCTGCGATTTTTTTGTCCAGCAGCTTGCATTTCTCATGATCCCCGTCAAAGAGCTCCAAAAAGCTCGCTTGTGTGCCGGTTGTACCCTTTGAACCGAGCAACTTTGCCTTTGAAAGCTGGTGTTCTACAACCTCAAGATCCATAATCAAATCTTGAATCCACAGCGTTGCGCGTTTGCCGACAGTGGTCGGCTGTGCCGGCTGAAAATGCGTGAAGGCAAGCGTAGGCAAGTCTTTGTTTGCTTTTGCAAATTTTGAAAGTTCACAGATTACATTGACCAGCTTTTTGCGGATAAGGCGCAGTGCCTCGGTCATAATTATAATATCGGTATTGTCGCCGACATAGCAGCTGGTTGCGCCAAGGTGAATAATTGGCTTCGCCTTTGGACACTGAACACCGTATGCATAAACGTGGCTCATTACATCATGGCGAACCTCCAACTCGCGTTTTTTTGCAACGTCATAGTTGATGTCGTCTAGGTGAGCCTTAAGCTCTGAAATTTGCTCTTCGGTTATGTTAAGCCCGAGCTCTTTTTCGCTTTCTGCAAGTGCAATCCACAGCTTTCGCCATGTTGTAAACTTTTTGTCCGGAGAAAATATGTACTGCATCTCCTTTGATGCATAACGCGAATTGAGCGGCGATTCGTAAGTGTTGTTCATTTTAAATGTTCCTTTCAAAATTATGACTGTAATAACTATATTATACAACAAATTGAGCGGTATGTCAATTTATAGAATGTTGTGCATTGTGACGCGATAATTTGACGGAAGGTGTTCGAAAAGATGCTTCAGCTTTTTGCAGCGTACAAGTGCTTCGACAAGATATTTGCTGTCAGTGTAGCCCTGAAGCTCCGAAACGCACAGCTCTATTTCGTCAATATTCTCGTGATTCAGCACAGATGCAAAAATAAGCTTTTTTCGGTCTATAAACTCTGACATTTCCAATATCTGTTTCGATGCTGCAGAAAAATCGCGGTCATTCAGATGCTCTGTAATTTTTTCACAAGTGTCGATAAGCTCGTCTGAAAGGTCATTTATGCAAATGTTGAACGCTATTCCGCCAATAACGATTATCAGCGCGATTGACATTGCGGTTACAAAGCTTTTCATTTTAAATCATGCTCTCCTTTTTTTTGTATAAAAAGATTTCCGCTGTCATCAAGCATGGCGATAAATATTTTTTTTGCATTGCCGCCGATTTTTTTGATCAGCCAATCCTCTTTTTTTCCGGCACGTATAAGCTCACTGCGGTTTATGTCACCGTCCGAAATCAGCATATACGGAAGCTCAGTTATGCCGCCATCCTCTTTGCCGATTACGCTCAGCTGACCGTTTGTTTCAAGCACTGCAACCTGCACCTTTGATATGTTAGGATACCCCGAGAGCCGCAGTTGCTCTATAAGGTCGTTTAGGTTGAACCGCAGACGTTCTAGTTCGTCCTCGTTAATGTGACCCTTATAAACCACAATGCTCGGTTCACCAGTTATATATTTTCGCGCTGTTTTGCTTTTGAGACAGATAAAGGACATGGTCACTTCGCCGACAAGCAGGGTTAGCACAGGGAATATTCCCGAAATCAGCGGTATGTCGATCGCCTGCATCGGCACCGATGCAAGATCAGAAATCATTATTGCAACAACCAGCTCTGACGGCTGCATTTCTCCTATCTGCCTCTTGCCCATTATGCGCATTGATGCAACGACAAGCAGATATAAAAACAGAGTACGTATTACTAATACAAGCATAAATCTGCTCCTTAAGATAAGTCTTATATTATATTTTTTCAATTTTGTATAATATTATTCTTTACTTTATTAACTTAAAGTGATACAATATAAAAGAGGTGAGAAAATGAACCCAAAGGTTTATGATGAGAATGTTCGAAATTTGTACAGGGCACTGCTTGTGCTTAAAAATGAAGATGAGTGTGGCGCGTTTTTAGAGGATTTGTGCACAATAAGTGAAATAAAATCAATGGCGCAGCGGCTTGAGGTTGCGATGCTTTTAGATAAAAAGGAAATTTACAGCGAAATAGCGGCGGTGACAGGCGCGTCAACCGCTACAATTTCGCGCGTGAGCCGATGCCTGAACTATGGCACAGACGGCTATAAAACGGTACTTGAACGGATTAAGGAATACAAATGAACAGCTATACTAAATTTGCGTATTTGTATGATTCACTGATGAACAGAGATGTAAACTACAACGAATGGACGGACTATATTGAAAACCTGTTCGATTATTACGGAAAAAGTCCCAATCTGGTATGTGACCTTGCCTGCGGAACCGGGAATTTTACAATTCCGCTTGCCAGGCGTGGATATGATATGATAGGCGTTGATGCTTCTTTTGATATGCTTGCAATTGCAATGGAAAAGGCGCAGAAAAATGAGCTTGACACCTTGTTTTTGCAGCAGAATATGACGCGACTTGACCTGTACGGCAGCTGCGACGCGTTTTTGTGCATGATTGATGGATTTAATTACATCCTGCACCCAAATTCTCTGTACAAAATTGCAAAGCGTATCAAAACCTGCTTTTTGGAACCGGGCGGACTGGTGATTTTTGATATAAGCAGCCTATATAAGCTTGAAAACGTAATTGGCAGCAACACATTTATATATGACGGCGACGATGTTTTTTATACTTGGGAAAACACATATTATAAGTCAAAGCGGATTTCAGATATGTACCTAAACTTTTTTGTTAAGGGAAAAAACCACTACAAGCGCTTCGGAGAACGACACGTTCAGCGCGCTTACAGCGAGGACGAAATCAGAAAAATTTTTACGTGTGCCGGCTTCGACAGCATAGATTCCTTTTCACCGCTGACTTTTATGAAACCAAAAGAAAATGATGAACGTATAGTTTTTGCAGCTAAATAATACAATATGTGCGGAGCATAAAATGCTCCGTTTTTTCTTTTAAAAGCAGCTTGATTGGTGTGGATAAATAGCGGAAATACTTGCTTTTTATGGGGTTTTGTGATATAATATAACAAGGCGTAAACCTTAAAGTTTTTGGTTAGGAGGAACCATTAAGTGGCTAAAAAAGTAAAAGAAAAAGAGTTTGATATGTCTGCTATCGAGAACCAAAAAATAGTGGAGGTTGAGCTTAATTCGGAAATGAAAAAATCATATATCGATTATGCCATGAGCGTAATCGTTTCACGTGCGCTGCCTGATGTGCGTGACGGTCTTAAGCCGGTGCACAGAAGAATTTTGTACGATATGTATGAGTCAAATCTGTTATATGAAAACGATTTCAGGAAGTCAGCCGCCACCGTCGGCGACGTTTTGGGTAAATATCATCCGCACGGCGACGCGTCGGTTTATGATGCAATGGTGCGCTTGGGACAGGATTTTTCGCTGCGTTATCCGCTTGTGCAGGGCAAGGGTAACTTCGGCTCTATCGACGGCGATCCCCCGGCTGCCTACCGTTATACTGAAGCGAAGATGTCTAAGATGGCTGCTGAAATGCTTTCGGACATCGAAAAGCAGACGGTTGACTTTGTTCCAAACTATGACGATAAGCTTATGGAGCCTGACGTTTTGCCGTCAAGATTCCCGAATTTGCTTATAAACGGGTCGTCCGGCATAGCGGTCGGAATGGCGACCAACATACCGCCACACAACCTGTCCGAAACGATTGACGGTATTATTGCGGTTATAGATGACCCTATGATTACGATTGAAGAGCTCATGCAACAGTATATAAAGGGACCGGATTTTCCGACCGGCGGCGTCATCATGGGCAAGAGCGGTATAAGAAAGGCATATACAACAGGTCGCGGCCGAATAATCATGCGCGCCAAGGCAGAAATTGAAGAGCTTGAAAACGGAAGACAGCGAATCATGGTTACTGAGCTTCCGTATCAGGTAAACAAGGCAAGGCTTGAAAAATATATAAACGAACTTGTGCGTGACGGGAAAATCGATGGCATTGCGTCAACCCGTGACGAATCTGATGAAAATATGCACTTTATCATCGATCTCAAGCGAGATGCCAATGCGAATGTGGTGCTGAATAATCTTTTCAAATACACCCAAATGCAGGAAACATTCGGGGTTATTATGATTGCACTGGTGGACAAGGAGCCGAAAATTCTGACCCTTCGCGAGATGATCGATCACTATATTCATCATCAGGAGAATGTTATAAAACGCAGAACAACATTTGACCTTAAAAAAGCGGAGGAGCACCTTCATCTTTTGGAGGGTTACAAAATTGTTGTCGAAAATATTGACGAGGTTGTAAATATTATAAAGAAGTCCAAGTCAATTGCCGATTCTAAGATAGCGCTCAGCGAAAGATTTGGACTGTCGGAAGTTCAGGCGACTGCAATTGTGCAGATGCAGTTGGGACGTTTGTCCGGCATGGAGCGTGAAAAAATCGAGAATGATTACGCGCAGACGGTTGAAAAAATTGCCGGACTTAAAGATATTCTTGAGCATGAGAGCAGGATTCTTGAAATTGTCAAGGAAGATCTTTTAAAAATCAAAGAAAAATATGGCGATGACCGCAGAACCGAGATTTCTATGTCGGCAATCGACATCGAGGATGAGGATTTGATTGAAGAAGAAGAGGTTGTAATTACCCTGACTCACAGTGGATATACAAAGCGTGTTCCCGTTGACACCTATAAGGCGCAGCACAGGGGCGGAAGGGGTATTTCGGGAATGTCTACGCGTGAGGAGGACTTTGTTAAGCATCTGTTCACAACTTCAACGCATAATCATGTATTATTCTTTACAAACCTCGGTATAGTATATCATATGAAGGCATATCAGATCCCGGAGGCAGGACGACAGGCAAAAGGTACAGCGATTGTAAATCTGCTTCCGCTTGAATCCGGTGAAAAGATTACCGCAATGATTCCCGTTGCCTCTTTTACAGAGGGACAATACCTGACCTTTGTCACGAAAGACGGAACGGTTAAAAAGACCGACCTTATGGCATATTCAAAAATCCGCAGCGGAGGTTTGCGTGCAATAGACATTGCCGACGGTGACGAGTTGATAAGTGTTAAGGTCACTAAGAATAACTGCAATATTATAATTGGAACGCACAACGGCATGGCGATACGCTTCAGTGAAAAGGATGTCAGACCTATGGGCAGAACGGCGCACGGTGTCCGTGGAATCCGCCTAAAGGACGGTGACTATGTTGTCGGCGCAGTCACTTTGCGAGAGGATGCAAATCTTCTTACCGTAACCGAAAACGGCTACGGCAAAAAGACTGATTTTAATGAGTATAAACTACAAACAAGGGGTGGTCAGGGTGTCTTCAACTATAAACTGACCGAAAAGACGGGCAAGGTAATTGGACTTAAAGCCGTTACTGACGATGATGACGTTATGATGATTACATCAGATGGTGTGCTTATCAGAATGCATGCAGCGGAAATCAGCACTTATGGCAGACATACCCAGGGTGTACGCGTTATGCGGCTTGACGACGGCATACAGGTAGTAAGTCTTGCGCGAACCGAGCACCTATTAGAAGATGAAAGTGAGGGAATTTCTAATGAAGAGTAGGAGATTAATTATGAACACTATTTTAAGCTTTATTCTGGCTTTGACAATGTTTTCGGTTAGCGGATGTGGCGCAAAAAAGGATACGACGGAAAATACTCCTACACCGGCGCCTTCTGCACAGACGGCGGTTTTGGATGTTGACAAATCCGACCCTGTGCATATTAAAATCGTTCTTGAGGACGGTCGAGAGATGAAAGCAGACCTCTATCCGAACATTGCACCGATTTCGGTTGAGAATTTTGTTAAGCTTGTCAATGAAAAATTCTATGACGGAATGATTTTTCACCGCTGTATAGACGGATTTATGATTCAGGGCGGCGGCTATGACAAAACCTTTTATGACGGCAACTTTAATCAAAAGGAAACTGCTTCAATCAAGGGTGAATTCAAACAGAACGGTGTGGAAAATAATTTGAAGCATACACGTGGTGTTTTGTCAATGGCGAGAACTCAGGCGCCCGATTCTGCGACAAGCCAGTTCTTTATTATGCACAAGGACACGGCGTCACTTGACGGTCAGTATGCGGCTTTTGGAGAGTTGACTGATGGATTTGACGTTCTTGACGAAATCGCGTCCGGCGAAACCAAGGATCTTGAAGGACAGATGACCTATCAGGGACAGGAATACGACCAGACCATGAACGATGTTCCGGCCAATCCGATTGTGATTAAAACAATTGAAATAGTTAAATAAAAAAAATATGAAGCTTTTTAGGCATTGACGGAGGCTGAACTGTTTTTTATTTATAAAAGGAGAAAAATATGATGAATATTGAAATTGAGATGCAGGACGGAGGTATCATTAAAGCCGAACTTTATCCGGACATTGCACCGATTACGGTTAAAAATTTTGTAAATCTAATTAACGAAGGCTTTTTTGACGGGTTGATTTTTCACCGCTGCATAAAGGGATTTATGATTCAGGGTGGGGGCTATGACGAAAACGGCGTGCATAAGGATGCCGGATCTATAAAAGGTGAATTTGCTGTAAACGGAGTGGAAAATAATTTGAAACATACACGTGGTGTTTTATCAATGGCAAGAACCATGTACCCAAATTCAGCATCGAGCCAGTTCTTTATAATGCATCAAGATGCACCGCATCTTGACGGTCAGTACGCAGCTTTCGGAAAGGTAACAGAAGGCATGGAGGTTGTAGACAGAATTGCCGACGCCAAAACAAACATGAATGATGAGCCAATTGAAAAGCAGGTTATCAAAACAATCAGAACTGCATAAAAATAACCCGGACGGAAGATGCAATGTATCCCATAAAAGTATGTGTTCATTGCAAAATCTCTATCCGGGTATTTTTTATTCATTTTTATATACCTGTAAATTATTATTTTCATCACATGAAGCAAGAAAAATTTGACTTATATCGTTATATTTCATTTTTTTTAGCTCATTCATAAGCCAGTTTCTGTCCTTGCCTGAACTTCGCAGCGTGTCATCCATAATTCTGCCATCCATTATAACATTATAAAAAATACTTTCCTTTGAAACGGGAAGATTTGAATCCTGGGGTGTCTGAGGGCGGTTCATTGACTTCGGCAGAACCGAAAGTCTGCCGTTCGGTTCAAAAAGTACGGTTTCTATCTGCGACAAGTCAAAGTATCCGTTTACACGAAGCATTGCCAGAAATTCATCAAGATCAAGACGTGCTTTTTTTAACTGAGAACGGTAAATTTTTCCATTGTCCATAAGAACACGGACGCGACCAGAGAATAATATTCGGACACGCGGTGATTTTGATGCAAGATATGAAATAAGTGCAGTTGCCAGACCATATACTACCATTCCGGTCAGAGGTTTTACAAACTCATTGGTTTCGGCTGTTGCAAATTCCGCTGCGATTGAACCTATAGTTATGCCGTTTATATAATCGAACAGATTCATTTCAGACATCTGCTTGTTTCCTATAAGCTTTGCCAGCAAAAACAGTACTACAAGCGAGCATATGCTCATCATGATTACGTACAATACAGTTATAGGTATGTTCATAGCATCACATCCTTTAAAATTTTGTGCTCTATAATAGTATCTGCACAGAAGAAAAAAATATTCAAAAAAATGCTTAGTAAGTTATTTCGCTACGGTTTTCAAGACGGCACAAAAAAAGTCTATCTATGCTTTCATAGATAGACTTTTTTAAAGAGATTATTATTCTTCGATTTCAGATACGACACCTGAACCAACTGTTCTACCACCCTCACGAATAGCGAAACGAAGACCTTTTTCGATAGCGATAGGAGTGATAAGCTCAACTTCCATCTTTACGTTGTCGCCTGGCATACACATTTCTGTACCTTCAGGAAGTTTGATGACGCCTGTAACGTCTGTTGTTCTGAAATAAAACTGCGGTCTGTAGTTATTAAAGAAAGGAGTATGACGACCGCCTTCATCCTTTGTCAATACGTAAACTTCACCTTTAAACTTTGTGTGCGGGTGAATTGTATCAGGTTTAGCAAGTACCTGACCTCTAACGATTTCATTTCTCTGAACACCACGGAGAAGAGCACCAACGTTGTCACCTGCTTCAGCAAAGTCAAGAATCTTTCTGAACATTTCAAGACCTGTAACAACAACTTTTCTCTTTTCTTCTGTAAGACCAACAATTTCAACTTATTCGTTAACCTTAATCTGACCTCTTTCAACTCTACCTGTAGCAACTGTACCACGGCCTGAGATTGAGAAGATATCCTCAATAGGCATCAAGAACGGCAGATCAGCCTTTCTGTCCGGAGTTGGGATATAGCTGTCAACAGCTTCCATAAGCTTGTGAATGCATTCGTATTCAGGAGCGTTAGGATCTGTTGATGTGCATTCAAGAACACCAAGAGCTGTACCGGAAACAATCGGAATATCATCACCCGGGAAGTCGTATTCTGTAAGAAGATCTCTAACTTCCATTTCAACCAGTTCAAGCAGCTCAGGATCGTCAACCTGGTCAACCTTGTTAAGGAATACTACGATGTAAGGAACACCAACCTGTCTTGCAAGAAGGATATGCTCTCTTGTCTGAGGCATAGGACCGTCAGCAGCAGATACAACAAGGATTGCACCGTCCATCTGAGCAGCACCGGTAATCATGTTCTTAACGTAGTCAGCGTGTCCCGGACAGTCAACGTGAGCATAGTGACGGTTTTCTGTCTCGTACTCAACGTGAGCTGTAGAAATCGTAATACCTCTTTCTCTTTCTTCCGGAGCCTTATCAATCATGTCATAAGCCTCAAACTGAGCTTTACCTTCCAATGCTAAAACCTTTGTGATAGCAGCTGTAAGAGTTGTCTTACCATGGTCAACGTGACCTATTGTTCCAATGTTAACGTGGGGTTTGGTTCTTTCAAATTTTTCCTTTGCCATTGTTAAAATTCCTCCTTATAATGTTTTTTAACATAGATATTTTATAATGATTTTTAGAAAAAATCAAGATTTTTCTTGAAATTATTTAAAAACTATTCGTGACTCTTGGTTCTTTCATTAATAATCTTTTCCTGGATTGACTTCGGAACTTCAGAATAATGAGAAGGCTCCATAGAGTACTGACCACGACCTTGAGTTCTTGAACGAAGCTCAGTTGCATAACCGAACATTTCTGAAAGTGGAACATATGCTGTGATTCTCTGAGCACCTGTAACGGCTTCCATTTCCTTAATCATACCGCGGCGTGAGTTGAGATCGCCCATAACATCACCCATGTATTCGTCAGGAACAATTACGTTTACCAGCATAATTGGCTCCTTAATAACAGGATCAGCCTTTTTCATACCTTCCTTGAAAGCCATAGAAGCAGCAATTTTAAATGCCATTTCAGAAGAATCGACTTCATGATAAGAACCGTCGTACAATGTAACACGTACATCAACAACGTTATATCCGGCAAGAACACCGGACTGCATAGCACCCTGAACACCGGCGTCAACCGCGGGAATATATTCCTTTGGAATAGCACCGCCGACAATAGCGTTTACAAATTCGTATCCGCCGCCTTCTTCAAGTGGTTCAAGCTTCAGAAGTACATGACCGTACTGACCTTTACCTCCTGACTGACGTGCATACTTGTGTTCAATGTTGACTGTTTTTCGGATTGTCTCTCTGTAAGAAACCTGAGGTTCGCCGACGTTTGCTTCCACCTTGAATTCGCGCAGAAGTCTGTCAACTATGATTTCAAGGTGAAGTTCACCCATACCTGCAATTATTGTTTGACCTGTTTCTTCGTCTGTGTAGGTCTTGAAAGTAGGATCCTCTGCGGCAAGTCTTGCAAGGGCAAGTCCCATCTTTTCTTGACCTGCTTTTGTTTTAGGCTCGATAGCAACACGGATAACCGGCTCGGGGAAGTCCATTGATTCAAGAATAATCGGATGCTTTTCGTCGCAGAGCGTGTCGCCTGTTGTTGTGTTCTTAAGACCGACTGCCGCTGCTATATCACCGGAATAAACCGTTTCGATGTCTTCTCTATGGTTAGCGTGCATTTGCAGGATTCTGCCCATTCTTTCCTTAGTGTTTTTACAAGCGTTAAGAACGTATGAACCGGCATTGAGCGTACCTGAATATACTCTAAAGAAGCAGATATTACCAACAAACGGGTCGTTTGCTATCTTGAATGCCAGTGCGGCAAACGGAGCATCATCAGAGGAAGGCCTTTCGTCCTCTTCGTTTGTGTCGGGGTTTACACCCTTGATGTTTGGTACGTCGGTCGGAGCCGGCATATAGTCGATGATAGCGTCAAGCAAAAGCTGAACACCCTTGTTTCTGTAAGAAGTACCGCAAAGCATAGGAACAATTTCGTTATTTATTGTAGCCTTTCGCAAAGCTGCCTTAAGCTCGTCAACGGTAAGATCTTCGCCGTCAAGATATTTCATCATCAGGTCTTCGTCGGTTTCGGCAATGGCCTCCACCATCTTAGATCTGTATTCCTGTGCTTTTTCAAGCATATCAGCAGGAATTTCTTCTTCGCCGTACTTTGTACCCATATCATCGTAATAAACTTCAGCTTTCATTGTCATAAGGTCGATGATACCTGTAAAGGTATCCTCGGCACCGATAGGAAGCTGAATCGGAATACCATTTGCGTGAAGTCGTTCGTGAACCATGTTTTCAACATTGTAGAAGTCGGCACCCATGATATCCATTTTGTTAACGTAAATCATTCTTGGAACGTTGTATTCGTTAGCCTGACGCCAAACTGTTTCTGACTGAGGCTCAACACCACCCTTAGCGCACATAACCGTTACAGAACCGTCAAGAACTCTCAGGGAACGCTGAACTTCAACAGTAAAGTCAACGTGTCCTGGTGTGTCGATAATGTTGATTCTGTGCTTTACTCCGGCATTAGGTCCGGTTTTTTTGGCCCAAAAACAGGTTGTGGCAGCAGATGTGATCGTGATACCACGCTCCTGCTCCTGTGCCATCCAGTCCATCTGGGCTGCGCCTTCATGAGTTTCACCTATTTTATGGATACGTCCGGTATAATAAAGAATTCTCTCGGTAGTAGTGGTTTTACCTGCATCGATATGAGCCATAATACCGATATTTCGTGTATTTTCCAATGAATATTGTCTACCCATAATACATTTTCCTCCTTTCAAACAGTAATGTATAGGAAATACGATATTTCAGAAAAATATCTGGCAGCCGAAATCGCTTCGACTGCGTATATTTAAAACTACCATCTGTAGTGTGCAAACGCTTTGTTGGCTTCAGCCATTTTGTGAGTATCTTCACGCTTTTTAACTGCGCCACCGGTGCCGTTCAGTGCATCGATAAGCTCGTTTGCAAGTCTTTCCTTCATGGTCTTTTCGTTACGTTCTCTTGAGTAACGTGTAAGCCATCTGAGTCCCAGCGTCTGGCGTCTTTCAGGACGAACCTCAATAGGTACCTGGTAAGTTGCACCGCCGACACGGCGTGCCTTTACTTCAAGCACCGGCATAATGTTATCCATTGCTTCGCTGAATACTTCAAGCGGATCTCTGCCTGTTTTTTCCTTTATGATATCAAATGCATCATAAACAATTTTCTGCGCTACACCCTTTTTACCGTCCAGCATGATGTTATTGATAAGTTTTGTAACAACTACGCTGTTGTAGATAGGATCAGCCAGAACTTCTCTCTTAGCAATATAACCTTTTCTTGGCATATTTCTTCCCTCCTTCACAGATTTAACTCCGAACAAAGCGGAGATTTTATGAGTCTCATAGGTACTCTGAGCTGATGGGCAGCCCCGTTTTATGCACACGGTTATATTTATATATAATAGGATATTACCATATGCACTTTTCAAGAAATATTATTTCTTCTTTTCCTTAGGCTTTTTAGCACCGTATTTTGAACGGCTCTGCATTCTGTTTGCAACGCCTTGTGCGTCCAAAGTACCGCGGATGATGTGGTATCTTGTACCCGGAAGATCCTTGACTCTTCCACCACGGATAAGCACAACGCTATGCTCCTGCAGATTATGGCCTATACCCGGAATGTAGGCTGTTACTTCAATACCGTTTGTCAGTCTTACTCTGGCAATTTTACGAAGAGCTGAGTTAGGCTTTTTCGGTGTTGCTGTTCTTACAGCTGTACAAACGCCTCTCTTTTGAGGAGATGAATGGTCATTTGTCTTCTTCTGAAGAGAGTTAAGGCTCTTCTGAAGAGCAGGTGCAGTTGACTTCTTAAATGAAGTTTCTCTGCCTTTTCTGACCAACTGGTTAAATGTAGGCATATTGTATATCCTCCTTCTTATAAATATAGTATATTATAAACGCCCGAAAGCGGTTATAAACAAAATTAAAATGTAACGGCGGCACAGGAGGCGGAAACGTCGATTCCGCACAGCTCACCGAGCGCACGCATTGTATCAATGTGTACAACTTCGATTCCGTCAGAAAGCGCAGCAATATTTTCGAACATATTTGCGGAACAGTCGTCGGCAATAAAAATTTTTTTACAGGTTTTGTTTTTTATCGATTTGCACACCTGCTTATATCCTACTATGAGATTAGCTTTTTCTTCAGAAGAAATCATTGAAATGCCTCCCATCCCATTTTATGCTCATTATACTCAATTATAGCAAACAATAAACGCTGTGTCAATAGTTTTAGCGCAAAAAATATCACATTATACTGCGATTTTGCGGCATAATGTGAAAAAACGGCACTTATTCCACGGTCACATTGTTTTTTACATTATAAATGTGCTCGGTTACGGTTTTACCGCGGACAAAATCGCTGACAAAAGGAATTTTCGGTATTGCAACTGGAGGAAAAGTATAAAATTTTTGAAGCTGCTTTTTGAACAGTGCAAAATCTTCGGCGGTCATGTTTGCCTCGTACATTGAAAGACGGGTATCAGAACAGGCACGTATCATATAGTTTGCAAGCATTACCGATGCCTGAGGATCGGAAGCTGTTTCGGGAACGCTGAAGTGGTACTCGGTGACAAATATATCCTGCATTTTACCATGCTTGGAGGGAAGCGGAATATAGCGCCTTTGAACAGCGTAATCCGCGGTACCGAGCATAAGCTGTGGAAGAAACCCAATTTGGAAAGCTGCATTTTCCTTTGCTGCCATGCCGTTGTCATATATCAGCGTGCGAAGAAAGTTAAGCCATTCAATCTGTGGCTGCGAGCCGTAGTCAAAAAATATATTACCTTTGTTGTCGGTTGAAAAGGCATATCGTATGTTTAAGGTAGAATCGCTCCAGTCTGCCGAAAATGGCGGAGCGTCTTTTCCGGAAATGAAAATAAAATTGTCCCGGTTCCACTTGTGATTGCGAAACAGGTTGTATGGCAGCGAGTCGGCGTCAAAAGCGGCTTCATCATACTCGCAGTAGCTTAGGCTGCCCATAAGTATGTTTGAAATGCCGTATATTTCACCGTCTTTTGAACAGTTGTTTTCGATTATGCTGCGCGTGTATAGCTTGTCGTGCTTGTCAACAAATTTTGTAATTGGCTGAAATCCCGAAAAATCACATCCTGAGGTCAAAAAAACATCGCAACCGTCACGCTTTGTTACAAAAGAAACATCACAGCCGAATTCCTTCATAAATTTTTCCGCGCCATCGGCATATGCGGTTGCGCTCAAGTCATCAGCACAGCCCACAATTAAACTTTTGCCGGTTATATTGGGAAGAACAGATTTTTTCGGAAGTAAAAAAATAATCATAAGTATTGAAATGAGGCTTATGCAAATTGCGGAAGAAAGCTTTTTCTTCAAAATAAATACACACTCCAAATTTAAATTACCGGCATATCGGTTAATACGAAATGGTTTTAGGAAAGAGTTTCTGCATATATTATAACACAAAAAGTAAAAAAAACAAGGAGCCCGAAAGCTCCTTGTTTAAATTTGTTTATTTTGTCCAGGACTCGTGATAACCGTCGTTGAGTCTTGTGAAGTTGTGAGTATTTGTTGCTTCAAGAATCTGGTAGTAGTACCATGCATTTGATGCATTGTCTGACCAATTTTCCGCCCCGTCACAATTTCCAGTAGCATCGAGGTAACGAACAAGTACTCTGTTTACAATTGTGATGGCCTCAGCTCTTGTGATATAAGCATCAGGTCTGAAAGTCTGGTCGGGATAACCTGAAATCCAGTATCTGTTTGAAGCGGTGATAATGTTCTTTTCTGCCCAGTGACCTGATATATCGGTAAATCCTGCGATATTTGTGAGTGTATCATCAGACGGAACTAAGTTTGAAACTAGAGTTACAAACTGTGCTCTTGTCATAGGTGATTCGGGGTCAAATTTGCCATCGGAAAGACCTACTACAAGACCTGCTTTTGCCATTGTTGAAATGGCGATATTTGACCATCTATCACTACTTACATCGGTGAAACTGTTTTCATTTGTTTCAACAGTAGCCTTGAATTCCGGAGTGAGCAGACGGTAGAATATTGAAGCTACTTCTTCTCTTGAGATATTGCGGTTAGGTCTTACAGTGCCATCCGGATAGGCAGCAATATAATTTATGTGGTTTACAGAATCCAGTTTGTCCGGAGTTCTTACATTAATGAACTTAGCATATAGCTTGTCACCTGTCTTTACGGCGATATCGCCTGTTAAAGGTGTGCCTGCGAATGCAGCATTGTCGTACCAGCCTTCAAATACATAGCCTTCCTTGTATGGCTCTTTAACCGAATCAATGCTGATAACGTCCTGGTTGTTCTTTTTGATTGCCTGTACGGTACTGGTAACATTGCCGTCAACTATGAGTTCAACAGAAATGTTTGAATATGTCTTGTTTGAGCTGGTGCCCGAGCCTTTGCCAGAACCACCTGTGCTTTTTGCTACTCGTACATATGCTGCAGCGTCATTTGAATTAAAGTTGATTTTTGCATAAACTTCGCTATCTGAAGTAAATTCTGTACTGCTTTTGTCGGACAGGGCGCCTGTAACTTTGAGAGATGTTCCGTAATTTGTAACGGATACACCGGACACCTCGAATGAAAGGTCGTTGAGGTAGACTGGGTTATCTTTCAAAGTCTGAACAGTCATGCCGTCAACAACAGAGAACGGAATACGAATCTTTGTTGAAGATGAGTTGCTTGAAACCGTTGTAACGTCGCTTGCGTTGAATTTGAAAATGTTGCTTACCGTGTTGCCCGTCTGTGAGAGCGCATATGTAATTCCGGAAGCGTCGGTTTTGATGCCTGCGTCCGCAACAACATCAACATAGAACTTGCCGCTTACTGTTGAATTTTTGAATTTATCAAGCAGTGTGGGGTCGTTTGCGTTGATTGAAGCAACTGTTGATTCATAAAGGTTGTCGAATGTATTTCTTACATTCTCCATGTCGAGGTTTACCTTATAGCTGAAAGAGTTTGAATTGTTTGCGAGAGAAAGCGGGCTGCTTGCGGTTGTATCCTGATAAGAGCCTGAATCTCCTTTTGCCTGAGCGGTAACCTTTACAGTTACGTTTCCGTACTTTTTGCTGTAGTCAAATACACCGTTTGCATCAAGTGACTGATTGGTATATGATCTATCGGCAACATACTGTTTGAGCGTAGTTGGAGCGGCAAATGCAGCTATTTGAGTAAGCATTGCAGCAGCAACAGCTACGCAAAAAATCTTTTT
>JAQXIJ010000033.1 GCA_029007725.1 Bacillota bacterium
GAAATAGTACAGCAAAGACTGGATAAGGAGCTATATTCTATAACAACTTATGGATTTGCGGTTATGTATCGTATAGCACAGGAGCTTGTTAGAAAATCGTTATCAGACGGTTATCTTGTTGGCTCGAGAGGTTCTGTCGGATCGTCCTTTGTTGCATACCTGTCTGACATAACCGAGGTCAATTCGCTGCCAGCACATTATATCTGTCCGAACTGCAAAAATTTTGAATTGGTTGGAAGTGACACAGGCATGTCGGGATGTGACCTGCCTGATAAAGTTTGCCCGCAGTGCGGAACACAGTACAAAAAGGACGGACATGACATTCCGTTTGAAACCTTTCTCGGATTCAAGGGGGATAAGGAACCGGATATTGATCTTAACTTTTCCGGTGATTATCAGCCGGTTATTCACAAATATACCGAAACCTTTTTCGGAGAGGGCTTTGTGTTCCGCGCCGGAACAATCGGTACGGTTGCCGAAAAAACAGCATATGGATACGTTAAAAAATATGCCGAAGAACACGGTATTCATATAAGAAATGCGGAGATGAAGCGGCTTGCGGCCGGCTGCGTCGGTGTAAAGCGCACCTCCGGACAGCACCCGGGCGGAATTATCATTGTGCCGCATACGAATAATATTCACGAATTCTGCCCGGTTCAGCATCCGGCGGACGATGTGAATTCAAATATAATTACAACGCACTTTGACTATCACTCGATTGATAAAAACCTGTTAAAGCTGGACGAACTGGGTCACGATGATCCGACTGTCATAAGAATGCTTGAGGAACTGACGAACACTGATGCGAAAAAGATTCCGTTGGGCGACAAAAAAACGCTCAGTCTGTTCACTTCGACTGACGCGCTTAATCTAAAGGAGGGAGAAGATATTGGCACAAACCTCGGAACCTACGGCGTGCCGGAGTTCGGTACGAAATTTGTACGTCAGATGCTTGAGGATACAAAGCCTACCAAGTTTTCGGAGTTAGTACGTATTTCTGGACTTTCGCACGGAACGGACGTTTGGCTTGGCAATGCACAGGAACTTATACGTCAGGGACTGTGCGACCTGTCGCACTCAATCTGTGCCCGTGATGATATTATGATTTATCTGATTGCCTGCGGCGTCGAAGCCGGACATGCTTTCACCATTATGGAAAGCGTGCGAAAGGGCAAGGGCCTAAAGCCCGAGGACGAGGAAGCCATGATTGCCGCCGGAGTTCCGGACTGGTATATTGAATCGTGTAAAAAAATCAAATATATGTTCCCAAAAGCGCACGCTGTCGCATATGTTATGATGGCATTCAGAATTGCATATTATAAGGTATATTATCCCGAAGCGTTTTACATAGCGTATTTTTCTGTGCGTGCCGATGATTTTGATGCGTCAATCATGACCAAGGGCATAAAGGTTGCGCGTAAAGCAATGGCTGACCTTATAGAAAAGAAAAATAACGGCAGCATTTCACCGAAAGAGGAAAATCTGATTCCTATACTTGAAATCTGCATAGAGATGTATGCACGCGGCGTGGGATTTATTCCTATTGATCTTTATAAGTCAGATGCGCTTAAGTTTCAGCAAACTCCGGACGGCATTCTGCCGCCGCTTAATGCTCTTCCGGGCATGGGCGACAATGCTGCAAAAAGCATTGTCGAGGCGCGCGCCGATGGGGAATTTAAAACCGTGGACGACTTCAGAAAGCGCACCTCGGTTACAAAAACCATTGTTGATATGCTGATTGACGAGGGCTGTCTTGATATACCCGAAAAGGACCAGGTGTCGCTCTTTGATTAAAATAGATTAAAAAAAGCGCCGATTGCAGAGTGCACATTTTTTGCGCAGACTGAGTTCGGCGCTTTTTTCTGTTATATACATAATTATAATATTGCATGTGTTTTGACCTATATCATTTACCGACTTCTTGTGCTGTGTCTTTCGGATTTACGTGCACCATGCAATGCTTAACATTTTTTATACCATTTTCAATTTTGTGATGCACATTTTCCGCAATGTCGTGCGCAGCGTTAAGATTCATGCTTCCGTCGGCTAAAATTTCGACATCGATATATATTTTATCGCCGAATTGGCGCGTTTTTAAATCATCTATGCCCAAAACACCATCCTGATTAAGAATGATCGAGCGAACCTCATCTACCGTAACTTTATCGCAGGCCTTGTCTGTTAGCTTGTTTATGGAGTCTCGGAAAATGTCAACCGCAACCTTGATTATAAAAATGCATATTACAACACTTGCGAGCGGATCAAGAACCGGGAAACCAAGCCTTGCGCCGGCTATTCCGACAAGACTTCCGATAGAAGACAGTGCATCCGAACGATGATGCCATGCATCCGCCATAAGCGCACCGGAATTTATTTTTTTGCCTGCCGCACGCGTATACCAAAACATGGTCTCTTTTACGATTATAGAAATAAATGCGGCGGTAAGCGCCAGCGTTCCCGGAATATCCAGCGTTTCGCGACGAACGATGGCGATTTTCTCTATGCCGTTCATGCCGATAACCGCCCCGGTTACCGCAAGCATCATAGCAAGAATGATTGCCGCTACGCTTTCAAAGCGCTCGTGCCCGTATGGGTGATCGGTGTCCGACTGCTTATTTGCGATTTTTACTCCGATAATGACGACAACGGTGCTGAGTACATCCGATGCCGAGTGAATTGCATCGGAAACCATCGCCGACGAGTGTGAAAAAAATCCTGCAAAAAGCTTGAATGCGGTAAGAAGAAAATTAACTATAATTGTAACTACCGATACATGAATTGCAAGTTTTTCGTTTTCTGTTTTTTCCATGACTAAGAACCTCCCGGTTTTTG
The DNA here is from genome assembly GCA_029007725.1 of Bacillota bacterium. Taxonomy (GTDB): domain Bacteria; phylum Bacillota; class Clostridia; order UBA1381; family UBA1381; genus UBA1738. The sequence goes on from JAQXIJ010000033.1 coordinate 2,833, forward strand.
AAATATATTAATAATATGGAAGTATGTTCACCATTTCCAAGCTGTGTTTTGGATAAAAAAACACACCCGTGGAACATACAACTGTCCCACAGATGTGAAAAAACTCATCTGTTGCCGCATTGTACGGCCCGGCATTGTGCCCGCTACGGCACAGCCTGCTCAGTTTGTACTGTAGATTCGTATGCAGTGCAAAATGATTTGTATATATTATACGTCTGTTTTTTTGATTTGTCAATATCTGATTTGCGGCAGCGGCAAAAGCCGCCGACATTTTGTATTTGCCGCCGACTTTGCCGTACACTAAAGATGTACTTCTTTCGATAAGGAAACAGGTGATATTGTAAGTATTGTTTTAGTTGTTGCACATACAAGTAACGATAACGATGATAATCAAAACCCAAAGGATCATATCAAGGTCGAAATTGCAGCCACCTCCGCAGCTGTTGCATCCACATCCGCAGTCACCCATAATTTTGCCTCCTTTCATTCTCAGCCTCTCGGCTGTTGTAGTATATACTATGTTTTTTATACGGATTTGGTAGCTTGTATTGAAATTTTTTTCTGTTTGTTGTATAATGGTACAATTAGGAGGAGAATACGTATGAAAAAAGAAAAGATTGACAGAATATCGTGTTTGTCGCGAAAAGCGCGCAGTGAGGGACTTAGCGAGGCTGAAAAGGCAGAGCAGAAGCTCCTGCGCGATGAATATATCGCTGCGGTAAAGGCAAATCTGAGGGCGACTCTTGACAACATTGAAATTGTAGATAAAAAATAATTATATAAAGAAGGTTTTAAGTGATGAAAACAACAGTTAAAGAACTTTACAGAAATACGGACGCATTCAGCGAGGTTATCGTATCGGGTTGGGTTCGCAATATTCGCGCTTCAAAGAATTTCGGATTTATAGAACTGAATGACGGAAGCTTTTTTAAGCCGGTTCAGGTGGTAATTGAGGATGAGCTTGGCAATTTTGACAAGATATCAAAACTGAACATTTCAGCGGCAATAACCGTAAGCGGCAAGCTTGTTCTCACACCGGATGCAAAACAGCCGTTTGAAATCAAGGCGGAGAAGGTGGAAATCGAAGGTGCTTCATCTCCAGACTATCCTATCCAGAACAAAAGGCACACGCTTGAATTTTTGCGTACGCAGTGTCATCTGCGCCCGAGAACAAATACATTTAGCGCGGTTTTCAGAGTCCGCTCTATGATTGCGTATGCAATTCATCAGTTCTTTCAGGAACGCGGATTTGTATACGTTCACACCCCAATTATAACCACAAGCGATTGCGAAGGTGCTGGTGAAATGTTCCAGGTTACGACAATGGATCTTAACAATTTGCCAAAAACCGAGGATGGAAAGGTTAATTACAAGGAGGACTTTTTTGCAAAGCCGGCCAACCTTACCGTTTCCGGTCAGCTAAATGTTGAAACCTACTGCATGGCTTTCCGAAATGTCTACACTTTCGGCCCGACATTCAGAGCGGAAAATTCAAATACAACCCGTCATGCAGCAGAATTTTGGATGATTGAGCCCGAAATTGCTTTTGCCGATCTGGCGGACGATATGGAACTTGCCGAGGCAATGCTTAAATATATCATAAACTATTGCCTTGAAAATGCGCCTGAGGAAATGGAGTTTTTCAACAAATTCATAGACAAGGGACTGTTGGACAGGCTGCACAATGTTGTTTCAAATGACTTTGCGCGCGTTACCTATACCGAAGCCATAGAAATTTTGAAAAAGAACAGAGGCAGATTTGAATATCCGGTTGAATGGGGCTGCGATTTGCAGACTGAGCACGAAAGGTTCCTCACCGAGGAAGTGTATAACAAGCCGGTTTTTGTAACCGATTATCCGAAGGAAATAAAGGCATTTTATATGAAACTTAACGATGATAAAAAGACGGTTGCCGCATGTGATTTGCTTGTTCCGGGAATAGGCGAGATTGTTGGCGGAAGCCAAAGAGAAGAAAACTATGATATTCTGCTTGAGCGCATGAAGGAATGCGGACTGAATCCGGATGACTACAAGTTCTACCTTGACCTCAGAAAATACGGTACAAATAAGCATGCCGGATTCGGTCTGGGCTTTGAACGAGCGGTTATGTACATCACCGGTATGCAGAATATCCGTGACGTGCTGCCTTTCCCGAGAACTGTCGGAAACGCTGAATTTTAATCGAGGTGATAACTATGAAGCTTGTACTTATGCTGCTCTCCTTTGCACTTTTGGTGTTTATTATTATGAAACTTTTGCCTAATATTTTTGCCTTAAAGGGTAATGCGGCTTATGCAAAGGGACAGATTTATAAAACCGTAAAAAACTATAAAATTGCCGTGAAGCTTAACGGAAGCAATAAAATAAAGTGCTATTATGCACTTATGCTGATGCGTGCCGGTTCGCCAAAAGAGGCTGAACAGGTGCTGACCGGGATTGTGTTGGACAAAAATGCCAAACAACAGGACAAGATTATGGCAAAGCAGTATCGATGTATGGCATTGAAACAACAGGGACGCCTTGATGATGCGATTGAGGATGCGGAAGAACTGTTTGAAAAGGTGAAGACAACTGTTTTGTATGGACTATTGGGATATCTTAAGCAGCTGCGCGGTGATGACACTCTGGAGTTTTGCAAAGAAGCCTATGAATATAACGATTCTGACCGCGATATATGCGACAATCTTGTTGTTGCTTATTACAGAAACGGTGATATGGAAAAGGCGGAAGAAATTGCAAAGAAACTGCGCGAGGAGTACCCGGAATTTACTGAGGCGTTCTATCACTCAGCGCTTGTTGCGCACAAAACCGGCAAGGATGCTTTGGCGAGAGAGTATCTTGACAAGCTCGACGGCTGCACCAGAACCAGGCTGACAACTGTTTCAAAGGAAGAAATAGAAAAGCTGAAGGAAGAACTTGCCGATGCTTGAGTTTAAATTTATTTACGGTTCTGACGGATATAACACAGCAAAAGAATTTATGAAAGAATCTTCTGACGAAGTAGGGATAAATGAATCTTTTACAGATTCGTCGGACAAAACATGGCATTTTGTAGGCTATGACAAAGGTAGGATTATTGCGGCTGCCGGAATGTATCTGCTTGACGAAAGAAATGTAAAAATTGCTTTCGTCACCGTGTGCCGCGACTACCGGCGACAGTATGTGGGCGATTTGATCATGAAAGCGCTTGCGGATAAGGCGGTTGCGATTGGATGTACAAAAGCGCTGATTGAAGCACCTGTTTCTGAAATGGGTTTTTTTGAATTTGCGGGCTATAAAGCATATGGGAGCGAATTTGAAAACGGCGGTAAACCGTACATAATGATGTCAAAGGATTTGACAGTAGTTCATATGTGCAGCAGGTGTAAGGACTGAATATATATCACATTTTGCACCTGCCGTCACGGGTGTATCGGCGCTGAGGTGAGAGCGCGTCTGCGTATTTTAGCTTTGCGTCATCTGTTAAGAAAGGAATGGTTGTGAAAATGATTGCTCCGCTTGCGGAAAGAATAAGACCTGAAACGCTCGACGAAGTGGTGGGTCAGCAACATATAATAGGAAGGGGTAAAATTCTGCGCAGCGTCATAGAAAGCGGCGAAGTGCCTAACATGATTTTTTACGGGCCGAGCGGCGTTGGAAAAACTACTGTTGCAAACATTATCTCAAAGCGTTCGGGTAAAACTCTGCATAAGCTTAATGCCACAAGCGCATCGGTTTCGGATATAAAGGAGATCGTTGCGTCTTTGGACAGTTTTTTGAGTACCGACGGTGTGCTTTTGTATCTTGACGAAATTCAGCACTTTAACAAAAAACAGCAGCAGTCGTTACTGGAGTTTATGGAAAATGGCAAAATCACCCTTATTGCCAGCACAACCGAAAACCCGTATTTTTATGTGTATAACGCTGTTTTGTCGCGGAGTGTTGTTTTTGAATTTAAACCTGTTTCGGCAGATGCTATTTCGGAAGCGCTTCGACGTGCGGTAAAAATTCTGGATGAATCGGACTACAAGGACTATGTGTTCTCCTGCACAGATGAAGCTATTAAACATATTGCAAATGTAAGTGCCGGCGATGTACGAAAGGCTCTCAATTCGCTTGAAATTGCGGCTCTGGGGACCGCTATCGATAGAAATGGCAAAATTGAAATTACTCTTGAAACCGCCGAGCAGGCAACGCAGAAAAAGGCACTTTCATATGACAAGGACGGTGACAATCACTACGATATAATGAGCGCACTGCAAAAATCGATACGCGGCTCCGACCCAGACGCCGCGGTGTACTATCTTGCGCGGATTCTTTCGGCTGGGGATATGATAAGCGCATGCCGCCGCATACTTGTAATTGCTTCCGAAGATGTTGGGCTTGCATATCCGCAGGCAGCGGTGATTGCAAAAGCGTGTGTTGATTCTGCACTCCAGCTTGGCATGCCCGAGGCAAGACTGCCGCTTGCGGAGGCTGTGATTATGCTTGCAACCTCTCCTAAGTCAAATTCGGCATATAATGCGATTAATGCTGCTATGTACGATATCGAGCACAAGGATACCGGCTCGGTGCCGCGTCAACTTCAAAATGCCCACTGCGACGGTGAGGGCAATTTACCAAAGGGACAGCATTATCTCTATCCTCACGATTATCCGAACCACTATGTGAAGCAGCAGTATCTGCCGGATAATATAAAGGATTCGGTGTACTATGAATACGGCGACAATAAAATGGAAAGAATGACAAAAGAATATTGGGAAAAGATAAAGGAGACTTCCTGATGAAATACGGATTTGTAAAGGTTTGCGCAGCAACCCCGGACATAAAGGTGGGAGATTGCGATTTTAACGCGGCAAATATTATCGAGGACATTAAAAATGCAAATGATGCAGGAGCAAAGCTCGTTGTTTTTCCTGAGCTCTGTATAACCGGCTATACCTGCGGAGACTTGTTTTTGCAGAAAACTCTGCTCGACAGCGCCGGACTGGCGATTTCCGAAATCTGTCGCGAAACGGCAAACATGGATATTCTGATAGCAGTCGGCGCTCCTATTGCTGTGGAACAAAAGCTGTACAATTGTGCGGTACTTCTGTACTGCGGCAAGATTTTGGCAATTATTCCGAAGACTAATATCCCGAATTACGCAGAGTTTTATGAAATGCGTCATTTTGCGCCTGCAAGCAACGGTGTGCGATATATCAGCTATCAGGAGGAATGTGTTCCGTTCGGTACAAATATTCTGATTAAGGACAGAAATGTAACAGATTTTGTGCTTGCGGTGGAAATATGTGAGGATTTGTGGACAATGAATCCACCTTCCGGACGTCATGCGGCGGCAGGGGCAACTGTTATTGCGAATCTTTCGGCTAGTGATGAGCTTATAGCCAAGGCGGAATATCGGAAAAGCTTGGTTTCCGGACAGTCGGCGCGACTTTTTGCAGGATATATTTATTCGGATGCGGGCTTTGGCGAATCTTCGACCGATCTTGTTTACAGTGGTGATAATTTGATTTGCGAGAATGGAAATTTGCTTGCAAGAAGTAAAAATTTTTCAAATGAACTGATTTTTGCGGAAATTGATGTTGAACGGCTAGCATACGACAGAAGAAGAACAAATACATTCTCTGCGTCGAATTCTGAGGGTTATTGTGTGCTTGAAACAAATTTTGATTTTGAGGAAACTCAGCTGACAAGAAAGATTGAACGAATGCCGTTTGTTCCTCAGAATACAAAAAAACGAGAGAGATATTCCGAGGAAATTCTATCCATTCAGGCGTGCGGTCTTGCAAAGCGCCTTGTGCATACCGGTGCGAAAACGGCAATTATAGGAATTTCAGGCGGACTTGATTCGACGCTGGCTCTTCTTGTTGCCTCACGAGCATTCGATATTGTGGGATGTGAACACGAAAACATTATTGCGGTTACAATGCCATGTTTTGGAACGACTTCACGGACTTATAACAATGCGATTGCCGTGTCAAAGGCTGTGGGGGCGAGTTTGCACGAGGTAAATATAAAAAAAGCTGTTATGCAGCATTTTGAGGATATTGGCCAGGATGCAAATACGTTTGATATTACCTACGAAAATTCCCAGGCGCGCGAACGAACACAGGTGCTTATGGATATTGCAAACAAAACCGGAGGTCTTGTTATAGGAACCGGAGATATGTCAGAGCTGGCACTGGGCTGGGCGACCTATAACGGCGACCATATGTCTATGTATGCGGTAAATGTAGGCGTTCCGAAAACCTTGATAAAGTATCTCGTGGAATATGAAGCACAAAAAACAAAAAACAGCGATTTGTGTGAGACGCTTTACGATATTTTGGATACACCGGTAAGTCCGGAGCTTCTGCCGCCGCAGGACGGCAAGATTTCACAAAAGACCGAGCAGTTTGTCGGCCCGTATATTTTGCATGATTTTTTTCTTTATTATATGCTGCGATTTGGATTTTCACCGTCTAAAATATATCACTTGGCGAAGTACGCGTTTTGCGATGACTTCGGTAACGAGGAAATATTAAAATGGATGAAAGTATTTTATAGGAGATTTTTCTCGCAGCAGTTCAAGCGTTCGTGTATTCCTGACGGACCTAAGGTCGGTAGCGTTGCACTTTCACCGCGTGGCGACTGGAGAATGCCTTCAGATGCTTCTGCGGCAATTTGGCTGGGTGAAATAGACAAATTAACATGCTAAAAATACGAAACTTTATGCCAATATGCAGTATTTAAAAATATTTTCAAAAAAAATAAAAAAAGGTATTGACAAAAGGAGAAAAAGGTAGTAAAATGAACAAGCTGTCCAAACGAGCGGGCGATACCGGAATTAAAAAAATCGAAAAAAGATAAAAAAAGGTATTGACAAACACGTTTGGATGTGG
>JAQXIJ010000034.1 GCA_029007725.1 Bacillota bacterium
ATTTTCGCAGTAATTCGCTATGTAAAGAGGTGTGAAAAGATAGACTGTATTGCCAAAATGCTTACAGGTTTCCAGCCTCGCTCTCTGTGCCATCTGCTCTAAAAACGGCTCTGCCGCAGGGGAAAGGAGAACCTTGAAGTCATCGACAGTGCAAGTGTCGTGCTCCAAAGCCGCCTTTACATCAGCGGCGGTGTATTTTGAATAGTCATAAGAGTTCATCTGTGCCATTACGCTGGCACAAACATCCGACTCAATTATTTCCATCCCCGGTAGATATTCCATATGGTTCTTACGGTAAGACGGATCGGTTTCAAGACGATGTTTTTTTTCAAGTGTTTCCGGAGACAAATGCCTTGAATCTACAAAAAATTGATTTTCCATAATCTTACCTCTTAATCACGAAGAAAACCGGTGAGTGGATCGGATGCTGATGCCCCGCGAGTAAGAACTCTTCCTATACCTGCAAGGTATGCTTTTCGGCCTGCTTCGATAGCATTTTTGAAGGCAGAAGCCATCATAGGAAGATTTCCCGCAGTAGCAAGGGCGGTGTTTGCCATAATAGCAGCGGCACCCATCTCCATTGCTTCACAAGCCTGCGAAGGTCTGCCGATACCTGCATCTACGATGATGGGAAGATCTATTTCATCAATGAGGATCTGGATAAATTCTTTTGTTGCGAGTCCTTTGTTTGAGCCAATAGGAGAAGCAAGAGGCATAACACTTGCGGCACCTGCGTTTACAAGGTCACGGGCAACATTCAGATCGGGATACATATACGGCATAACTACAAAACCCTCTTTGGCAAGGATTTCGGTTGCTTTAATGGTTTCCTGATTGTCGGGAAGCAGATACTTAGAATCTCTCATTATTTCAATCTTCACGAAGTTGCCGCAACCTAGTTCTCTTGCAAGGTGGGCAATACGGATCGCTTCTTCGGCGTTTCTTGCTCCGCTGGTGTTGGGCAGCAGGGTAATACCTTCGGGAATATAGTCAAGAATGCTCTCCTGTTCTTTTGTGTTTGCACGGCGAACCGCAAGAGTGATAATTTCAGCTCCTGCATCTTTGACTGCCGCTTCAATAAGCTTCATAGAGTATTTGCCGGAACCTAGAATAAAACGAGAGTTAAATTCGTGTCCACCAATGATTAGCTTGTCATTGTTCATTGTTTTTTCCTTCTTTCTTTAGACTTCAAATTTTTCAGCCAAAATTCGGAGTACGGTATGTGCCTGATGTGCGGCACAGAGCATTACACGTGATGAAATGAAACTTCCTGTCTCTGATGCATCGCTTGATCCATCACCGCAGAGATAAAATCGCTTTGATATCTTGCGTGTCTGAATTGTATTTGCGCTACTCATTCCAGCCATACCGGATGCGGCAATGAGATATTTGTCGGGCATTGTTTCAAGAACAAGATTAGTCAACATTGCTTTGCATTCTGCCTCGTCAAACGCTTCACATATAATATCAGCTGTTTTCAAAAGTTCTGCTGCATTATCTTCTCTAATACGGACAGTATGGGTTTCAAGGTCAATATACGGTGCTATCTCTTTCAGGCTTCCGCTTAGTGCCTCAGTCTTAAATATACCAATCTGATTGGCTTTGTATTGCTGGCGGTGCAAATTGGTAATATCCACACGGTCAAAGTCAATGAGGATAAGTTTACCAATCCCTGCTCTGGCAAGGGCAATGGCAATATTAGAGCCAAGTCCGCCAAGACCGCAAATCGCTACCGTAGCATATGAAAACTTCTTCTGTATATCTTCACCGTACCGCTCAGATAAAGCCTTGTTCCATTCTTCTTTTGTAGGGATCATATCAACCACCTCCCACAAAGCTAACGACCTCGACAATGTCGCCGTCTTTCAAAAAAGTCTCTTCATACTGTGCCTTGGGAACAATGTCGCCGTTGCATTCTACTGCGATACGCTTTGGATCGTAGTTTGTAGTTGCAAGGTATTCTGCTAGTGTCTTACCTGCAATATTCAGTTTCTCGCTGTTGATCTGTACCATAAAAAACACCTCCGAAACAACAAAAAGGAAGCTACCGATTTGGTAACTCCCTAAAGCGCTTTGTTGTTCCCAATATCCTTGTATCAGGCGTCCCTACGTTGGCATTATCCAAATCAGGTTCTCGGTCGAAGGTTATACCTCCCTCTCAGCCTGTCACACAAGCTCCCGTTGATTAAATTTTCACTTAGTATTATACACCTGTTGTTATAAAATTGCAATAGATTTTAGAAAATGATGCAAAATAATGCAAAAGGTTCATAACATAAAGAACTGTAGCGGCAGAAATCATCCTGTGTAAATCATATCGTTATTCGCAATTTATGTAGATCTGATGCGTATGCTATTCATTAGAGAAATCCATTTCATTCGATTATACGCTTTGAACTTTTTGGTCGCACGTTCAAGATCATATATTTGCTTTATCAGACGAGAAAATCTTTCCTATGCCTGTTTGTCAATGTTAGCAATGTAACTGTTCAACTTGCCTTTTGCAAAGTAATATGCTCCTGTGTGATTGAGAATACTGTTGCATTTTCTATCTGCTTATTTTCCTTCATTCAACCTGACGCATCATTTTCTTAAATCCGTCCGAAATAAAAAATATACAAAAAGCTATCGACAAATTTCGCGATTTATGTTACAATAATATGAAAAAAGTACTTTTGAGATAAAATTACTTTATATAATGATAGTTTAAAGTCAATATGAAAAAGAGGTATGATTGTTTTACAAAATATTATGTATGAAAAGGGGAAGGATTAAAATGGATATATAAAAAAAATTATTGATAGTATCTCATCATTTTTCAACAGTTTGGGATATAATCATCCAAAAAAACTGCCTTATGAAATGCCCGATTACGCAGCATATGTATATATCAGACCGAATGCCGATATATATGTTGTAACACTTCCTAAACAAGTACAATCTAAATTTCCGGAAATAACTTCAGCATACAAAAAAGCCTGTGACTCTTACCACAGTGTGCATCATAGAAACTCTGCGGAGCATAATTACAGAAAACCATTTGAGCGGTTAAACGCAATTTTTGAAATGATTGTTCATTGGTTTTGCAAGAACGCATCAATCCCTTTTGAGAACAAAAGCATAGTAGAGTCAGCGATGAGCTTGAAAAAAGCCGGATTTAACAGCGAACAAATGAATGTGGTTTACGGTGTGCTGTATGCTATGGATGAATATAAGGATTCGTCACGCGCTGTTTCTGAGATTGATATTAAAAGACATTTTGTATCAATTGGGTGCATTTTGAAAATTTTTAAAGCGGCGGCAACGGGCAAAAAAATAGAAACCGTGCCATGTGCCTTCAGCTCGAAAAGGCAACAGGCTGAGGAATTGGAAGCAAAACAATCTGCCAAACCCCTCGGTAATAAGTCTGCGCAATGCTCGGACAAACAGGAAATAGACGCCATAAAAAGAGAATTTGAAAAGGCAAAAAAACTGAATAATAAAAATGACCCCCAAGCTGCGATTGCAGCACTGAAAGATGCGGTTGTGCTTTCTTTGCGAAGAATATGCAGGGTGAAAGATGTAAAAATTAACAATCCATTTTTCCCCCAAAAAACTGAACCGCCCCGCCGCTATATTATAACAGGAACGTCGTACATAACCATAAATTCCCAAACGGCATCTGCTCCAACTCTAGATATGCAATTCAAATTCGTTGATCAGTTGCACCTGTTCGGAGCCATAGATGAAGCATGCGCCTCTAATGCAAAGGATGTATTACGTTATGCCGAGTGGTGTGAAAGCAAGTATGGCAGCTTTAAAATGGAAACCGAGCATATGCAGAATTTGATACAGCATGTAGGTTCAACAGTGATTCATGTGGCCTGCACCGTGCAAGAGAAGAATCCGAATCAGGCAAAACACACAAAAAACAAGGCTTCGGTAAAACGTCCGTCTTTCAAGGCGATGGAAAAGAACTCCGAAAATACAGCACTTGACTTAAAAACAGAATATCCGGAATTGGTTGGATTTATCGAAACGGCACAAAAAAGAAGCGCTGACGGCGAATATGAGGATGCTCTTCATTCTCTGCGAAATGCACTTGAATTTATGGTAAATACACTTTGTCAAAAATATACCATTAAGGTCAATCCTAATACGAATTTGCTTGAAAAGATTGATTTAATCGCTGCTGCTGCGGTGATTTCGGATGCACAAAGGGACATCCTGCATCGCGCAAGAAAGCTTGGAAATATCGGAGCGCACCACGGTATTGATGAGGCAACCGAAAACAAGGTGCAGCAGGGAATGGATTTGATTCAACAAACAACAACGATATTTACTAATCTTACATTGCTTGAGAATACAAATGAAAATACGCCTATGATCGATCCTGATTTTTACAGCAGTAGCCGAAAATATTACGGATTATGGAACAAAGCGACAAGATTTGAACAGCTTATGCTCAATATGAACTATGTAAAGTTGAACCGCAGGGCAGACGCAGGCGATATTGAAGCAATGCTTGATATCGCGATCGGTTTTTTGGCGAACCCAGATAATATGAAATGGGGGTTGGATGGTTTGATTCTCTCACCCGATTTTGAAAAAATGGGATATCGCCGGTTCCCGGATCGTTTTGACGCAAGGTATTATTTCTGGATTTTAAAAGCCGGAGAAAAAGCATATGCTGATTGGGTGGCGAGCAAGGTTATTCCGCTTAAATATATTGCGACCGCTTTGGCTGAAGGTCTTAGATTTATGTACGATCACATGCTGTTTGCTCATTTTGCAGGATTACATAATCAAAGCCAAACGCAGTATGGGCTTGCACAGTACCTTTTTTCTAATACCCCGATATCATATAGCAGAGAGACTGTATCTAAATTTGCGATTATGCTTATCTGTATGCTTGAAGAATATAATGACGATATGAAGGGAAAAGGCAATATTATCGCTCCGATACATTGTATGAGTATACTTTCTATAAAGTGTTATACATATATGTATAATTATTTTCAAAACCCGGCACAAATAATAGCTCTTGATTCAAGACTTTTGATAAAACCAAGTGATGCCGGAAAAACCTATTACAGAGTTGTACAAGAGGATAAAAAAACTTTTGAAAAATTTCTGAAAGTATCACAAGTTATTAAAGACAGCTTTAAATCAAAGCAGTAAATGCAGCAGTTATTGTGATAAATATAGTATTAGGTGGGATATAATGTTTGTTAATTTTTCAAGTCATCCTTCTGCAGACTGGTGCAGTAAACAAATAGAAGAAGCACAAAAATACGGTGAAATTATAGATGTCGCATTTCCCGATATAACACCGGAAATAAATGAGCAGCAAATTGAGGAGATGGCGGATCGGTATGCGTCGGAAATCATAAAAATGAAACCCGATGCAGTGATGTGTCAGGGCGAATATTCACTCACATTCGGTGTTGCACTCAGACTGATGCTTGCAAATATTAAAGTTTTATGTGCGTGCACGGAAAGATGTGCCATATGCACGCACGATGAATCGGATACAAAGATTGAATCGCTGTTTTCGTTTGTGAAATTCAGAAACTACAGTATAAAGGGTGTGAATACCTATGAATAAATCCGATATTCTGCATATAAACAGCCGATATCATACTCATGACTGTTTTGTGATCGACTTGAATACCGTAGGATTAAGAATAAGATGCGGCAAGGATGTTGATG
>JAQXIJ010000035.1 GCA_029007725.1 Bacillota bacterium
AATTTAAGAAACTGAAAAACAATACTGAAAAATAACAAATGTTATCATTCTGTTATCAATTTCAAAATAAAATCCCCGAAAACCGCATTATAACGCAGTTTTCGGGGATTTGTTTATTATTCCCACTCAATTGTAGCGGGCGGTTTAGAGGTTATATCATAGACAATTCGGTTTACATTATCAACTTCATTAATAATGCGATTGGAAACCTTTTCGAGTACATCATACGGAATTCTTGCCCAATCTGCTGTCATAAAATCATTAGTTGTAACCGCTCTTAATGCCAACGTATAATCATACGTTCTTCCGTCACCCATAACGCCAACGCTTCTCATATCTGTAATAACCGCAAAATACTGATTGACACTTCTGTCAAGACCTGCCTCTGCAATTTCCTCCCGAAATATAGCATCAGCCTCGCGCAAAATTTTTAATTTTTCCCTTGTTATATTTCCAATTACTCTTACAGCAAGCCCGGGGCCTGGGAACGGCTGGCGCCACACCAGTTTTTCCGGAATACCAAGCTCAATTCCGAGTTTTCTGACTTCATCTTTAAACAAGTCACGCAGCGGCTCTACAATTTCCTTAAAATCAATATGCTCCGGAAGTCCTCCGACATTATGATGACTTTTAATCGTTGAAGCATCACCTGCTCCCGATTCTATTATATCAGGATAAATGGTACCCTGAACAAGGTAATCTATCCGACCTATTTTTTTCGCTTCAGCTTCAAAAACACGGATAAACTCCTCACCAATAATCTTTCTCTTCTTTTCCGGTTCGGTTACGCCCGCGAGCTTATCCAAAAACAAATCCTGAGCATTAACTCGAATCATATTTATATCAAACTGCTTCTTAAATACTTGTTCAACTTCATCGCCCTCATTTTTGCGCAACAATCCATTATCTACAAATATGCAGGTAAGCTGCTTGCCTACTGCCTTATGAATCATAACAGCTGCAACAGATGAATCGACACCTCCGGAAAGCGCACAAAGCACCTTTTTATCCCCTATTTTTTCTTTCAAAGTCGAGATTGATTTTTTAGCAAAATCACTCATTACCCAGTCACCCTTGCATCCGCAGACTTTATAAAGAAAATTTGAAAGCATCTTTGTGCCTTCTGGAGTATGATTAACTTCAGGATGAAACTGCACACTGTAAAGCTTTTTCGTGGTATTTTCATATGCGGCAATGGAACAAGTATCAGTTGTTGCGGTAACTTCGAAACCTGACGGAATTTCTGAAATATAGTCTGTGTGACTCATCCAGCAAAGTGTTTCTTTATCAATTCCGTCAAAAATCAAGCTGTCCTTTATATGCAGTTCCGATTTTCCGTATTCACGCTTTTCTGCCTTTCCAACTTTTCCGCCAAGCAGATATGCCATAAGCTGTGAGCCGTAGCAAATTCCCAAAACCGGTACTCCCAGCTCGAAAATTTCCTTGTCAATGGTCGGCGCGCCGTCGAGATATACGCTGTTCGGACCGCCTGTAAAAATTATTCCTTTTGGATTTTTTTCTTTTATTGCATCAATGCCCTTTGTATACGGCATTACTTCACAATATACATTACATTCCCTGACGCGTCGTGCAATCAACTGATTATACTGTCCGCCGAAATCTACAACCAAAACTAACTCGTTATCCATTATATAATTCCTTTCAGCTTATTATAATTTGTATATTATATCATTATTTTCCGCACATTTCAACATAATAAAGCAAATTACAGAGGTTTTTGCGTATTTCCGTCAAATTCCATTATACATTAAATCTGAAAAGAACTATATCGCCGTCCTGCATAACATATTCTTTTCCCTCGGAACGTACAAGACCCTTTTCTCTTGCCGCAACCATGCTTCCACATTTCATCAAATCATCATATGAAACAACCTCAGCGCGAATAAATCCTTTTTCAAAATCCGAATGGATTTTTCCTGCAGCCTGTGGGGCTTTTGTGCCTTTTTTGATTGTCCATGCCCTTACCTCCGGCTCGCCTGCCGTCAAATAGCTTATGAGTCCCAAAAGTGTATAGCTTGCTCTTATAAGTCTGTCAAGACCAGACTCATGCATCCCAAGCTCATCCAAAAACATCTCCTTTTCCTCACCGTCAAGCTGCGCAATTTCTTCCTCGATACGTGCCGAAACAGGCATAACCTGCGAATTTTCCTTTGCCGCAAACTCCTCAACAGCTTTTACAAACTTGTTATTTTCTATTCCTTTCTGGAAATCATCCTCCGCCACATTTGCGGCATATATAACCGGCTTCATCGAAATAAGACAAATTTCTTTGATTATATTGGCTTCTTCCTTTGTATATTCAAGGCTTCGTGCCGGTTTGCCCTCCTCAAGCGCCGTTTTTACTCTTTCTAGCAGTTCAAGTTCCGAAGCGAGCGACTTATCGCCCTTCATCGCTTTTTTTGTTCTGTCAATTCTTCTTTCCAGCATCTCCATATCGGAGAAAATGAGTTCAAGGTTTATTGTTTCAATATCACGTATAGGGTCTATAGATCCGTCAACATGCGTAATATTTGTATCTTCAAAGCAGCGTACAACATGAATTATTGCATCAACCTCTCTGATATGAGACAAAAACTTGTTTCCAAGCCCTTCGCCCTTTGAGGCACCTTTTACAAGACCAGCAATATCAACAAATTCAATATATGCGCGCGTAACCTTTTTGGGATTATACATTTCTGCCAGTCTATCTATTCTTTCGTCGGGAACATCAACTATTCCAACATTCGGTTCTATAGTACAGAACGGATAGTTTGCCGATTCCGCTCCTGCCTGAGTTATTGCATTAAAAAGGGTCGATTTACCGACGTTTGGCAATCCTACTATACCTAATTTCATTTTTCACTCTATCTCCTTCATTTGTGCGCTTTATGCTTTGCTATTTATTATATCACATCAATCATTTTTTTTCAACCGTAAAATTGCATCGTATTGCAGATTTATATGTTTGAACAAGTTGTGTCTAGCATTTTTTTAACATTACAAATCTTATACTAAACTTTATATTTTGTTATAATCTATCATGCTATCTATGTTTCTGAGCAAATGTTATTCCTGCACGCATTTTTTTGTGTAGAAAATTTATATTTTGGTTCATTATACTTTTATAATACCTTATGTGAATATTATATCTTAAAACAAAAAAGTCCAGATTTTCCGGACTTTTTTCTATAATCTGCATCCTTCATTGGCAAGTCGTTTTAGATAATCATCAGCTCTTCGGCTTGGGCTTAAAAATGACCGCTGCCAAAAAACCGAAAAAAACCGCAGCACCGAGTCCTGCCGCAGCTGATGTAAATGCACCTGTAAAAATGCCCATGAAACCATTTTCGTTTACGGCAGTCTGCATTCCCTTACAAATGTTATATCCGAATCCTGTGAGAGGAATTGTTGCGCCCGCGCCGGCAAATTTGACCAGTGGCTCATAAAGTCCGACAAGCTGCAGCGCCACTCCTGCAACAACGAAGCTAACCAAAATTCTTGCAGGCGTAAGCATCGTTTTATCGATAAGAATCTGTCCGACAACACAGATCAGTCCGCCTACTACAAATGCTTTTACAAAATCCATAGTATCACTCCTCACCGCTTTCAATTATAACTGCATGTGCTATTGCCGGTATTGTTTCTCCCTGGAACAGAGTCATAGAATTCATCAGAGCACCGGTTGCCATAAGAATCATTCGTTTTATCTTTTTTTCACAAAGCTGTTTGTAAATATGTCCGCAGAAAACGCTTCCGCAGCAGCCGCATCCGCTTGCACCGGCGTGCACATCCTGTTTTTTTATATCAAAAATCAGCTTTCCGCAGTCATTGTGTACGGGATAAATATTCTTCCCCTTTTTATCCATAAGCTCGCACAAAACATCAGAGCCAACCACACCCAAATCTCCTGTTAAAATAAGATCGTAGTCCTCCGGCTCGGTATCGGTATCGTTAAACAACGCCGTCAGTGTGTCTGCTGCCGCCGGTGCCATTGCTCCGCCCATGTTGTTCGCATCCGAAATGCCCATATCGATAATTTTTCCGGGGGTTGCCGCAATTATATGCGGTCCGTTGCCGTTGCTTTTCAGCACCGCCGCTCCTGATCCGGTTACCGTCCACTGCGATGTCGGCGTTCTTTGTCCTCCGTATTCGAGAGGGTATCTGAACTGTTTTTCCGCCGAACAAAAGTGGCTTGATGTAAGACAAAGCGCGTTATCCGCCATATTTCCGCTTATCAGCATGCTTGCAAGCATCAAGCTCTCTGTCATGGTTGAGCAAGCTCCGTAAAGCCCCAAAAAAGGTATATTAAGATCACGCATGGCATAATGCGCTCCTATGCACTGATTAAGCAGGTCGCCGGCAAGCACAAACTGAGCTTCCTCCTCTGTCAGATTTGCTTTTTCAAGTGCAAGCTTTGCGGTTTCTTCCTGAAACCGACTTTCGGCCTTTTCCCACGATTTTTCCCCGAAATAATCATCAGCAACAATAACGTCAAAATCATCGGCAAGCGGCCCTTCGCCTTCTTTTTTCCCGACTATAGATGCAGCGGCGCAAATTACCGGCTTATTTTCGAATTTAACCGATTGTTTACCTATTCGCATAAAATCACTCCCGATAACAGTATTTTCAAAATGTTATCTATTTATTCACCGAAAACAAAAAACCGGAAATCTCATTAAAAGATTCCGGTTTTTGGTTATTTTTCGTAGAGTTCAACGCCGTCACTGCCGTCTATTTCTTTAAGGTTAACCTTAATGATTTCACTTCTTGATGTAGGAACATTCTTGCCCACATAGTCGGCACGTATCGGCAGTTCACGGTGACCGCGGTCAACCAAAACTGCAAGCTGAATTTTCGACGCTCTGCCTCTGGACAAAATTGCATCTAGAGCGGCACGCACAGTCCTGCCGGTATAGATTACATCATCGGTTAGAATAATGCTTTTTCCACTTATAGGGAAGTTGAAGTCTGTTTCGGCTTCGGGCTTTTCCCCGCCGCTTAAAAACCAGTCGTCGCGGTAGCAGGACGCGTCTAGAGTTCCAACGCTAACGCGTTTATTTTCAATTCTGAAAATTTCATCCGCAAGTCTGTTCGCAATCGGTATACCCCTTGTTTTAATTCCTACTATGCATATCTCGTCTACAGTTTCGTTTTTTTCTATAATCTCATGCGCAATACGCACGATAGCACGTTTTACCGCATTTTCATCAAACAAAGAAGCCTTAAATCTCATACTTCTACCCCAATAATATAATTTTATTATATTTTTCTCAGTTTTTCTTTTTTTACAATAAAATTCTACAGACTGAGAAGAAATGCACGAATTCTTTTTGCAAGTTTTTCGGCACCGGCATCCGACGGATGCAAACCGTCCGGCATGAATTTTTCACGTATTATTTCAACATTTGGCTGAATACCGCTCATATGGAACAGATCAAGCACCGGCAGTCCGTAATATCCTGCCACTTCCTTTATTGCATCAACATAACCCGACAGCGGCCGCTCATTTGGGATACCTATTTCGTTAATTTCGGCATCCTCGCCAAGTCTGTGAAGCGGCGTCAGAAAAACAATTTCCGAATTCGGATACTTTTTTATAAGCTTTTGGCACAGGCTGTGCAGTGCACCGTAAAAAGTATATTCATCTTGCGACTCAAAATCACCCACAGTCGAATCGCCGTGGCCAAAATCGTTTGTTCCTCCGAATACGACGATAATATCAGCATCGCTATCCATTTCGTCAACCCTGCTCAGAAAATCCCTGTCAAATTGCGGATTTGCCGATTTTTTTCTCTGCTTTGCTATACGCGTTCCGCTGATGCCATAATTTTTAACATCTGCTCCGGTTGTTTTTGCGAAAACCGAAACATAGCAGGTTTCTTCAGAAGATGCTCCCACACCCTCGGTTATGCTGTCTCCAAGAAAAAAAACTCTTTTGTTTTGAAGCTCCATTATACCAATTACTCCTCCGTGCTGTCTGTATCGGTTGTTTCCTCACCTGTAATATCCTCATCCACAGTCAAGTCCGCGTCAGCCTCAACCATTGCTGCAGCTATGTTTTTCTTTTCAGTTTTATTTGAAACCATAAGGTTTGTCAGAATACCGACAATCAATGCTGTTGCAATGCTTGTAACTTCAATAGCACCAAGCTTTAGTGTAAGTCCTCCGATACCTGTTACAAGTATCGAGCTTACGACAAACAGGTTGTCCGATTCGCCAAGATCAACGTTCTGGAGCATTTTAAGACCACTTACCGCAATGAATCCGTAAAGTGCGATACAAATACCGCCGACAACGCAGGTCGGAATAGTATTAACCAGCTCAACAAACGGAGTGAAGAAAGACAGAATCATAGCAAATATAGCTGTCAGGAAAATTGTTGAAGTTGAAGCGTTTCCGGTGATTGCAACGCATCCGATACTTTCGCCGTAGGTTGTATTTGGGCATCCGCCGAATAAAGCGCCTACAAAAGAACCTACTCCATCACCAAGAAGCGTGTTGTCAAGACCTGGATCCTTTATAAGGTCACGGTCGATAACCGAGCTGAGGTTTTTGTGGTCGGCAATGTGCTCTGCAAGAACAACAAACGCAACCGGTGCAAACAAAACAGCGATCTGTGAGATTCCGGCAATGCCTTTAAGTTCTGAGAATCCGTCCTTTATTGCAGATGCAAGAGTGAACTGAGGAACTCTTAAAAAGCTGTCAAGGCTAATTGTAGAGAAATTGTTTATAAGCGGTAAATAGTTAATAATCATAAGATAAGAATTACCCGTAATGTTGCCGATTATCGTAAACAGTGAAGCGGAAACATATCCTGCCGCAATGCCAACAATAAACGGAATAAGCTTCATTGTTCTTCCGCCCTTTACCGAAGCCAGAACTGTTGCACCGAAAGAAATCAGGCCGCAAAGAATAGCTATAAGGTTATATTCTCCGGCTGCGGTGTTGTTGATATTGTTTACCGCCGAGCCGCAAAGGCTGAGTCCTATAAGCGCTACCGTAGGTCCAATTATTACCGGCGGAAGTAGCTTGTCAACCCAGTCCGTGCCGACACATTTTATAACAATTGCGATGATTACATAAACCAAAGCCGCAAAGACTGCACCGAGGATGATTCCGAAATATCCGAAAGCGCACGCACCAACAAGCGGCGAAATAAACGCAAACGAGCTGCCCAAAAATACCGGGCTTCTTCTTCTCGTGAAGAATATGTACACCAAGGTACCTGCGCCCGCACCGCACAGAGCAGCCGCCTGGCTCAGCATTGTTTTGCCGGCAATGTTGTTTACAAGGGTAGGTACCAGCAAAGTTGCCGCGATGATTGCAAGCAGCTGCTGAAGCGCATAAATAATGTTCGCCTTAAAATTAGGCTTGTCTTCCACATCATAAATAAGTTTCATTTTTCCACTCTCCCATAAAATATTTAAGGATATCTAAAAATGAACGATTATTCCCCCTGCAAGATCAAAAAAACCTTGCCTACAGAAATAGACAAGGTTAATTGCACAAAATTACATAATAATTTATAAATCATCTTGTCGACGTCTCTGCATCACATTTAAAGATTCCTTATATAACTTTCGTAAGTATATCACATAATATTACAAATGTAAATAGTTTTGGGCAAATTATTTTTCTTCGTCTGTAATTTTAAGAGCCAGCTCGTCAAGTTGCTGCAAATCAACGGGGCCCGGTGCGTTTGACATAAGCTCGGACGCATTCTGCACTTTTGGGAAGGCCGTTACATCCTTTAAGCTTTCGGCGCCGCACATAATCATTGCAAGTCTGTCAAGACCGATTCCGCAGCCGCCGTGCGGTGCTGCACCATACTTGTATGCTTCTACCAAAAATCCGAATTTCGCCTCGATTTCCTCATCGGTCAGTCCCAGTGCCTCGAACATCTTCTGCTGAAGCTCATAATCGGTAATTCTTATAGATCCGCTTGAAAGTTCGGTACCATTAAGAACCAAGTCAAAGGCTTTTGCGATAACCTTTTCGGGATCGCTGTCAAGATACTTTATGCATTCGTCCATAGGCATGGTAAACGGATGATGCATTGCAATCCACGACTCCGTTTCTTCATCATATTCAAAGAAGGGAAATTCAGTAATCCAAAGGAAATTATATCCCTCAGGAATTATGTCAAGGCGCTTTGCAACCTTTAGTCTGAGCGCACCCAGAGTCGGCAGGACAACCTTATTTTTGTCAGCAACAATTAAAACTAAGTCGCCCTTTTCCGCTCCGACTCGGCTCAATATATCGTCAAGCTCACCGTCCTTCATGAATTTTGCAAAAGAGCAGCTTGGCACATCGTCAACCCAACGCACATATGCAAGACCCTTTGCCCCAATTCCGCGGACATATTCTGTAAGCTTGTCGACCTCCTTGCGTGTGTAGACCGAAGCTGCATTTTTTGCAACTATCGCGCGTACTGAGCCACCGTCAGCCACTGCTGATGCAAACACGCCGAAATCGCAGTCCTTTACAATATCGGATAGATCCTGTATCTCCATTCCGAATCTTGTGTCCGGCTTATCTGATCCGAAACGCTGCAGTGCTTCTTTATAAGTAAGTCGCGGCAGCGGTGTTTCGATATCTTTGTCCAGGACTGTCTTAAACAAGTATTTAACAAATCCCTCTACCATTTCAAGAATATCCTCCACATCGACAAAGGACATTTCAAGGTCGATTTGTGTAAATTCCGGCTGTCTATCTGCTCGTAAGTCCTCGTCGCGGAAGCATCTTGCAAGCTGAATATATCTGTCAAATCCCGAAATCATAAGAAGCTGCTTATACATCTGCGGAGATTGCGGGAGTGCATAGAATTTTCCGTGATGAACACGTGACGGGACAAGATAATCCCTCGCGCCCTCCGGCGTTGATTTAATCATCATAGGAGTTTCAATTTCAATAAATTTATTATCATAAAAATAATCCCTCGCAGCTTTTGCTATTCGGCTGCGCATCATTATATTTTCTTGAAGCGGTCGTCTTCTTAAATCAAGATATCTGTATTTAAGGCGCAATTCTTCGTTTACATTTGTTTCATCGGTAATTTCAAACGGAGGAGTCTGTGCCTTTGCAAGAATCCGCAAATCGTCAACAAAGATTTCAATATTTCCGGTTTTGATTGCAGCATTTTTGCTTTCTCTTTCGCGCACAGTTCCCTTTGCCAACAAGACGTATTCCGAATGGCATCCCTCTGCCTTTTCAAAAACATCACGCTCCGTAGTATCGTCAAATGCAAGCTGAACAATACCCGTTCTGTCACGCAAATCTATAAAAATCAGTGTGCCCATATTTCTTATTTTCTGCACATATCCGCCAACAACCACAGTGCTGCCTGTTTCTTCAACATCTCCGCAGTAATGCGTGCGCTTTAGTCCGGTCATTGTATCCATTTTAGTTTTCCCCCTTAAAAAATTCTGTAATGTTGTTAAGCTCAGTTTCGGTCTGCTCTCCGGTCTTCATATTTTTGAGCTTTATTTTCCCCGTTTCAATTTCGCTGTCGCCAAGAACCAGCGTATATGCCGCACCGATTTTGTTTGCATATTTCATCTGCGGCTTAAGTCCCCTGCCTATGTGGTCGGTTTCGGTCCTAATGCCGTTTTTGCGTAGCAAAAGCGCGGTTTTACATGCTTTTTCTGCTGCCATTTTGCCAAGCGGCGCAATATAAAGGTCAGGCGCGGAATCATTTGGAATTTCAATACCGTTTTCCTCAAGACGAATCAAAAGCCGCTCGATTCCGAGTCCGAATCCGATTGCCGGAGTTGCGTCTCCACCGAATTCCTCAACCAGTCCATCATATCTTCCGCCGCCGCATACTGTAAAAGGACCGGAAATAATTTCAAACACCGTTTTTGTATAATAGTCAAGACCGCGTACTATACCATCGTCAACCGTGTATGAAATATCCATAGCATCAAGCTCACTTTTAAGGCTCTGAAAATGTTCTCTGCAATCATCGCAGATATAGTCCAAAAGACTCGGTGCGCCCTCTGCAATTCTCTGACATATTTCGGATTTACAGTCAAGGATACGCAGCGGATTTCTTTCAAAACGTTCCTTACAGGTATTGCAAAGCTCGACATATTTCGGTCGCAGAAAATCCTTAAGCGCCTCTTTGTATTTTTGCCGGCATTCCGGGCAGCCGATGCTGTTTATCTTAACCGACAAATCGGAAAGCCCGACATTCTTAAGAAATGTTATCGCAAGCACTATAATCTCGGCATCTATTGATGGTCCCTTTGCGCCGAACGCCTCAACTCCAAACTGATGGAATTCGCGCAGACGTCCCTTCTGTTTGTTTTCATAGCGGAAACAGGGAAGATTGTACCACATTTTCATAGGCATCGGCTCGGCATAAAGATTGCGCTCGAGATAGCAACGTGCCACAGACGAAGTGCCTTCTGGTCTTAGTGTTATGCTTCTGCCGCCCTTATCATTAAAGGTATACATTTGTTTTTCAACAACATCGGTGGTATCGCCGACGCCGCGTTCAAAAAGCTCTGTATGTTCAAATGTCGGCACGCGGATTTCCTTAAATCCAAATGTGTCGCACACTGCCTTAAAATTCTTTTCAAGATACTGCCACTTATAGCTCTCCTGCGGCAGCACGTCCTCTGTGCCTTTCGGCGCTTTGGTAATAAGCATATTTTTATCACTCCCATTTTTGCATACATATTTATTTTATGCTTTTATCCCATACTTGTCAAGAAAAATCCCAACAAAAATTGTTTAAACTACTTGATTATACTGCAAAATTATCATATAATAAGGATTAGTACTTAATTTTAAGGAGAAAATTATGGGAAAAACTTCAAAGAAAAAATCCTTCATGATAAATGTTGCCATAGTAATGTTTTCGCAGATTGCAGTAAAGCTTTTGGGAATGGTTTACCGAATGGTTATCACAAACATACCCGGCTTCGGTGATATCGGCAACGGCTATCTGAATTCCGGCTTTCAAGTCTATACGCTTCTGCTTGCAATATCCTCGGTCGGTATTCCGAACGCAATTTCGAAAATGACCTCCGAACGCAACGCTGTCGGCGACTACGCCGGCGCGCATAAAATATTCCGTTCGGCATTTCTGCTGTTTGCCATTGTTGGCATCACCGCGTCTGCGATTTTATATCTCGGCGCAGGCTTTATTGCAAACACCGTAATTCATATGCCGGGCGCAAAATATGTGCTGATGTGCCTTTCGCCGTCAATACTCTTTGTATGTCTTTCCTCGGTTATACGCGGATATTTTGTCGGTATGGAAAACATGAGTGCCACAAGCACGTCACAGGTTCTTGAGCAATTCTTCAAGTGTGTTCTTACCATATTAATTGTGTATATGCTTGCGGAGTTTCCTCAGATCCTCGAAGCAATGTTTTCTGACCTTGACACCGAAAAACGCGCCATGTACATGGCGGCGGGCGCACAGGTTGCAACCACGCTTGCTACGGTTATAAGCTTTTCATATCTGCTGATTTTCTATAAACGCAGACAGAAAGTCATTTTGGAAAGGGTTGCCGCAACAAGAGTTCCGACAATAACCAGGTCGCTCGGAAAAATGTTTAAGAGCATACTGCTAATTTCAATACCTATTTCTCTCGGCTCGATAATTTCGGCGATAAACAGAATTATAGATACAGCAACAATAACACGCGGAATTGAAATTGCTTTCAGAGATTTAATCCCTGCTTATGCAAATCATTCGGCAATCGCAAATCCCACACTTTTGCAGCTGCAGTCCGAGGCGGTGCGCCTTTCGGGGCTGCTTTCAAAGAGCGATACGCTTATAAACCTGCCTCTTGCAATTAACATCTCATTTGCTACCGTTCTCGTTCCGGCAATTGCCGGTGCCCTCGCAAAGGGTGACAAAAAGGCTGCTGCGGAAAAGGTGACATATTCGCTGCTCATTTCCATTCTTATCGTAATGCCGTGCGCTGTCGGATACATCGCGCTCGCCGAACCGATCTACTCACTTTTGTACCCGAACGCAAAGCTCGGCTATGACCTTTTGCAGCTGAGCGCGATTGCTCTTGTGTTCACCGCGCTTAACCAGACCATTTCCGGCTCACTCCAGGGAATCGGTAAGGTTTTTGCGCCGGCAACCGGGCTGTTTATCGGCTGTATTGCAAAATTTATTTTGAACATCATTCTTATCCGGCAGCCGTCAATCAACATTTACGGCGCACCGATAAGCTCTATTGCGTGTCAAATAATTTCTTTTTGCTACGGCTTCAGCGTTCTGTGCCGCAATATCCGCTTCAAGATTACGCTAAAAAAATACCTGCTTCTTCCCCTCGCTTCAGCTCTGGTTATGGGGGCTTCGGCATTCGGCATCAATTATCTGCTTATGAATCTTGTCGGAATAAGAATAATTGCTGTGCTCGTATCAATCTTATTTGCCGCCTTCATTTACTTCTATCTTGTATTTTCCTTCAAAATACTTTCCGAAGAAGAGGTCGTCATGCTGCCGGCAGGTTTAAAGCTTTTAAAGATACTTAAAAAAATCGGCTTGTATAAATAATTGACTTTTGCATATTTATTTGTTATTATATCTATAATTTATACTTTGAAAGGATGATGGTTTTGGATTCACTTCCCTCCCGATGTTTGGTTATTATTGCGTTAATTATTATAACCGGTGTTTTAAGATGCTTTGAAGCATCTATCGAAAACGTAAACGAGGCAAAGCTGCAAAAGCTTTCCGATGATGGCAATTCTGCCGCCAAAAAGGCACTGAAGCTTACCGGGAACTCGATTAAATTTTATAACTCAATAAGAGTAATAACCGTACTGACCGATTTTTTAATCTCTGCAATAAGCGTATATACATTCCCGGACATACTGTTTTCTTCACTGTCACCAAAATCAGGCGTGGCTCTCAGCATCATAATGGCGGCTGTATTCACTCTCATTTTCGGAATATATGTGCCAAAACGAATCGCGGACAAATATGCTGACGAAATTGTGTTCAAATCGGCAGGGCTTTTAACCTTTATATATTACATCTGTCTTCCTTTTACCATGATTTTCACATTTATTTCAAACATGGTTCTCCGTCTTTTCGGGATTAGTCCCACCGATATTGACGAGGAGGTTACGGAAGAGGAGATCCGAATGATGGTCGACATTGGCAGTGAAAGCGGTGCCATCGCCCCCGATGAAAAGGAAATGATACATAATATCTTTGAGCTTGATGACACTTCTGTAAAAGATATTATGACTCACAGGACAGATGCTGTTTTGCTTTGGTTTGACGAAAAGGACGAGTGGGAAGAAATCATTTCAAGTACAAATCACAGTATATACCCTGT
Source organism: Bacillota bacterium (assembly GCA_029007725.1). Taxonomy (GTDB): domain Bacteria; phylum Bacillota; class Clostridia; order UBA1381; family UBA1381; genus UBA1738. Next base: position 13,317 of record JAQXIJ010000035.1, read on the forward strand.
ATGCAAGGAATCCATAGATAATATTATCGGTACGCTGAATAGCAAAGATTTCTATAAAACGTTGCGCAACGGATGTGAAATAACCTCAATACTACGCCCCGCCTATTTTGTTCCAGAAACAATAAAAGCCGACGACCTGTTCCGCCAAATGCAAAAGAGCAAAACACATTTTGCAGTTGTTCTTGATGAGTATGGTGGTCTGGGCGGAATTATCACAATGTCCGACCTTCTTGAAGAAATCGTTGGCAATCTTTCAAACGAATATGACGAATCGGAGGACGATGACATAGTGCAGCTCGACAGCAACACATGGAAAATATCCGGTTCATGCGATATTGATTTGGTAAGAGAAACTCTCGGCGTAGATTTACCGGTTGAAGAATACAATACGTTTGCCGGAATGATTTTGAGCGAGCTCGGTGAAATTCCGGAGGATGGTTCTACTCCGGAGCTTGAGGCATACGGTCTGCAAATTCGTGTCACAAAAATTGCAGAACACCGTATTGAAGAAGCAAAAGTTTCCGTAATTGACAAGCCTCCGAAAGAAAAAGAAAATAAATAATATTTAAATACATCGTATCATATAATACCATAGGTGATACGATGTATATTATTTTAGACAGACAAAAAATTAAAATCATTTGCCTTTTTGCCGCTGCATTTTTATTTCTCGGAGCATTAATCACTCATTCCCCCTATGCCGGATCATCGGTTCCCGACAGGCTAACGGTTATTGTTGATCCAGGTCACGGTATTCCTGACGGTGGTGCGGTTGGTGCAACCGGAACAATTGAGCAGAAAATCAATCTTGCTATTTCACAAAAACTGTCAACTGTTCTCGAGGGCAAGGGCATAAAGGTCGTTATGACGCGCAGCGACGAATCGGGACTTTGGACCGGCGACGATAAAACAATCCGCGAAATGAAGGTTGAAGATATGCACAATCGCCTTAAAATAATGAAAAAATCCAAAGCCGACTTGTTTCTTAGTATACATATGAATTATTATAAAGATCAAAGCGCCTCAGGGCTTCGTGTTTTTTATTCAGCAAATCACGAGGACATAAAGCCACTTGCCGAAAACATTCAGTCTCGCATGAGCGATATAACCGGTGCAGGAATAAGTGTGGTCAAATCTGCCGATAAAAAACTGTTTCTTATGAAAAATCCTCCCATACCGGCAATTTTAATAGAATGTGGCTTTCTGTCCAATCCGTCCGAAGAAAAAAAGCTCAATGACATCGATTATCAGTCGCGTCTTGCATGGGCAATCGCAGATGCTGTTGAAAAATACTATTCAACGCCATAAAATCAACTCACAGTGGATTTTATGGCGTTTTTTCAGAATTTTGATATTTATTTAACAACTAACGGTTGACTGAACATATTTTATATTGTATAATAATTTCATTACGAAACAGAAAGAGGTTTTTTAAGATGAGTAGAGTTTATAATTTTTCAGCAGGTCCTTCAATGCTACCTGAAGAAGTATTGGCAAAGGCACAAAAAGAAATGCTTGAATATGGACAATCTGGTATGTCCGTTATGGAAATGAGCCACAGATCCAAGGACTTTGAAGAAATAATTGAAGGCTGCGAAGCATTGGTAAGAGAGCTCATGCACGTTCCCGATAACTACAAGGTTTTGTTCCTTCAGGGTGGCGGTTCCAGCCAATTTGCAATGATTCCTATGAATCTTGGAAACAAAAACAAAAAGTGCGATACCGTAATTACAGGTCAGTGGGCAAAAAAGGCCACTGCCGAAGCAGAAAGATACCTAAAAGTGAACATAATCGCTTCTTCTGCCGACAAAACCTTTTCATATATACCGAAGCTTGACAACAGCACATTTTCAAAAGATGCGGACTACTTCTATATCTGCATGAACAATACAATTTACGGCACAAAATGGAACACCCTTCCCGATACCGGCAATATTCCTCTGGTTGCCGACATTTCTTCAATGGTTATGTCAGAGGAAATCGACGTTTCAAAATTTGGACTGCTTTTTGCCGGTGCGCAGAAGAACCTAGGTCCAGCCGGCGTTACTCTTGTAATTATTCGCGATGACCTTATCGGTAATGCAATGGACATCTGCCCAACAATGTTCAACTATCAGATTCATGCAGACAACAAGTCGCTTTATAATACACCTCCGACATACGGCATTTATATCATGAAGCTTGTCATGGAATGGATAAAGGAAAAAGGCGGCGTTGCGGCAGTTCAGAAAATCAATGAGAAAAAAGCAGCTATTCTTTATGATTACCTTGACAGTTCAAAACTGTTTCGCGGAACAGTAGCAAAAGAAGATCGCTCACTTATGAACGTTCCTTTTGTTACTGATGACGATGAACTTAACGCAAAGTTCATTAAAGAGGCAAAAGAAGCTGGTTTTGTGAATCTGAAGGGACACAGAACAGTAGGCGGAATGAGAGCAAGCATTTATAATGCAATGCCGGTTGAGGGTGTCGAAAAGCTTGTTGCTTTTATGAAAAAATTCGAAGATGAAAACAAATAAGAAAGGAAATCAGCCATGTTTGATATATTAACCTTAAACAAGATTGCCTCCTGCGGTCTTGAGCAGCTTTCAGATACAAAATACGCAATCACAGATGATGCATCAAAGGACGCCGACGGAATAATTTTAAGAAGCTTTTCTATGCACGATATGGAACTTCCAAAATCCCTTAAAGCAGTCGCAAGAGCCGGCGCCGGAACAAATAATATTCCTATCGACAGGTGTTCCGAAAAAGGAATTGTCGTGTTTAACACTCCTGGCGCAAATGCGAATGCAGTAAAAGAACTTGTTCTTGCTGGGTTATTCCTTGCATCGCGTGATATTGTAGGCGGAATTGAATGGGCAAATACTCTTACCGGCGATGATATTGCAAAGCAAATTGAAAAAGGCAAATCGAATTTTGCCGGCTCTGAGGTTCAGGGCAAAACGCTCGGCGTTATAGGTCTTGGCGCAATAGGCGTGCTTGTCGCAAATACCGCAAGACACCTAGGGATGAATGTAATTGGCTTTGACCCATACCTGTCAGTTGATGCGGCATGGAGATTGTCTTCTCACATTAAAAAGGCAAAGACGGCCGATGAGGTTTATAAAAACGCAGATTATATCACGATTCACGTTCCTCTCAACAACGAAACAAAGCATACAATAAATAAAGATACAATCAATGTTATGAAGAATGGAGTTAAAATACTCAACTTCGCAAGAGGCGAGCTTGTTGACAATGATGCGATTAAGGCAGCTCTTGCTTCAGGCAAGGTTTCAAAATATGTAGTTGACTTTCCTAATGCCGAAGTTATAAACGAAAAAAATATTATCGCGATACCTCACCTCGGTGCTTCAACTGCCGAATCAGAGGAAAACTGCGCAATGATGGCGGCTCAGGAGCTTTCACAATATCTTGAAACAGGCGATATTGTAAATTCTGTCAACTTTCCTAACTGTACTCTTCCGCTGAGCGGTCAAGGCAGAATTTGTATACTTCACAAGAACATTCCAAACACGCTGACCAAATTTACTAACCTTTTCGGCGAGCTTCAGGAAAATATTGCTGATATGATTAACAAAAGCAAAAAAGACCTTGCATATACCATCATTAATACCGACAGCGTTATTACCGACGAAATCGTTGATAAAATAAAAGCTGTTGAAGGTGTGTTGAGAGTACGTGTAATCAAATAAAAAAATAAAGAATCAACACTATATTTTGTATAAATTCTTTACGAAACCTCCAAGATGATGTATTATGCAAATATCATTTTGGAGGTTTTTAATGTACCATATTACAAATTAAGTCCCGAAAACGAGGGCAAAAAAAAGAACGCAATGAAAAGTTGGCAACATTATGCACGGTCTTGATGTAAAGAATTTTGTTGCCCTAAAAAATGTATTCAAGCTTATGCTAAGATGAACTATGTAAATATATTCGAACTTATAATATTACCTAAATCATAAACATCAGCATCATTGACCTTATTGATGTATCCTTCACTTTTTCTCTTTTATACCTACTCAGTAGATAAACCAATGTTTTGGTAAGAATTAAATCGTTCGCATTAATACAAGCTTTTTGTTTTTCATATTCTTAGCATACATTTTATTAATATTATTTAGACCCCATAATATCATAAAGTATGTTATTCCGTGCAAAATAAATCCAATGCCAATTAGGATAGAAATTGCAGTAAACCCGGCAGCTGGTATAAATATCAAACAAATCCCCAAAATTGCACATAAAATTCCGAGTATAAATTCTACCCACCAGTATTCAAAATAAACCTTTTTCATATTAATAGAATGAACAATTTTGTCAATTCCCGATACTGTAAGCCATAATCCGAATATAAATATCAGAGCTTTTGCCATAACAAAACTATTTCCCAAACACAGCAAGCCCAATAAAATGCCAATAATACCATCGAATAATATTGCACTGCCACCAACAAAATTCCTTGCCGTTCTACAATAAAATATCACCGTCATAATACCTGATGATAACGCAAATAATCCTATAACCCAAGCAATTGACAATACCGCCGCCTCAGGGTAACACAGTAAGGCAATACCTGCTAAAATCATTAAAATGCCAGATACTATCATTAATGTTCTTGTCTTTCTCATTTACCTCACTTATAATAAAAATCAGTCAGAAAGTGGTTGATTTTTATTATTTCTCCCATCTTTAAAAATTTGTTATATTTGCAGGAGTGGCTACCCGTTGTATCATAAGGACAATCACTGTGGATTTGTATCTATTTCTCTACAGCTCAGACTGGTTTGGAGTGATTCAAACCACAGTGGTTTGTCTGAAATGGTAATTAGTTAGTTAACGCTGAGACGTTTTGATTTGCTTGAATACATTGGCAAGTCGTCTGTGGCAAACAGCATTGCAAAATATTAACAGGAGAAACCCATGTATTTCATTGGTATCGACATTTAAAATTTAAGCACGATTGTTCTATAATTGATGACTCGGGATAAATCATTACTCCTTCATGGTCTTTTAAAAACGACCCAGATGGTTTTTCGCAACTTAAAATATTGCTTGATTCCCTCAATGCAAAAACAATGATAGGGCTTGAATCTACCAGTCATTATGGTATGAATCTAAAGCTATTTCTTGCATCTAATAACTTCTCATTCATGGAGTTCAATCCTTTTGTCAATCAATCGTTTCGTTAAATCCAAGTCCCTCATAAAGACTAAATGCTATTCTATTGATTGCATGATGATTGCTCACTATTTAATGGTGGTAGAGTATAAGCCCCATATCCATCATTAAACGCAACTGACTCCGCTAGAAAAAACTAAGTCAGTATGCTACTTAAAATTTAATATCGCTTGCCATAGGGGCTTTTTGTACTGTCTGCACAAATCGGGGCAGTTCATTTTTCGGATTGAATGTTTTTTATACGTTTATTTTTTCCATCATGCTTTGTCTTTTTATTTAGCTAGATGCAAGATGTATAACAAATAGGTGCATTGTAAAATGAACCTGCAATAGTAAGTAAACAGAAAAAAGTATCCATAGTGACGAACCTGTGGTAGAATTGAGATTAATCAACAACAACTCTGAAAGGAACATCACTATGGACATTCTAAAGTATACCACAAAA
>JAQXIJ010000036.1 GCA_029007725.1 Bacillota bacterium
GAGCCGCTCACATTGACGGCAACAACGATGAATGGATTATACGCACCGACTCTATTTCAAAGAGATGGGCAAAAGAAACTCTCGACATACTGCGCAGCGCATATCCGCAGTATGACTACACCTTTTCGCAGGCAGATTACTATGACAGCCTAGATCAGCTGGACAATTCGCCGTTTGATTTTATCGAGGCACATTTGTGGATGACAAGCTATACCGATTTTTACAAAAAGATTGGTTACAATTTTGAGCATTTCAGTTCAACAGGATATGAAAATGTGGTAAAGTATGCCGAAGATCTTTATAAAAGCGATGCAGACGGTTGGGATTCAAAGCTTATAAGCGGTGTAAAAATGCTTGCTGATTGGTCAAGAAGTGAAAACAAGCCTCTTATAACCACTGAATGCTGGGGAATTGTCGATTACAAAGACTGGCCTCTTTTGCATTGGGACTGGGTCAAGCATCTGTGTGAAATTGCCGTAAAGCAGGCAGCTTCTGAGGGCAGATGGCTTGCCATGGCAACGAGTAATTTCTGTGGCCCGCAATTTCATGGAATGTGGCGTGATGTCAAATGGCATCAACAACTGACCGACATAATCAAAAATGCAAAGCTACCTGAATAAATACTAAACCTTTTGTGGGTGTTTTCTGTGCAACACCCACTTTTTTTACAAAATTCTATAAAAAAGATGTATATCCTTGACATATGATTCCATATAAGATAATATATAGACATATTATTAATATAAGAGGAGATTAAAAAATGAAAAAAAGACTGTTTTTAACCGTTCTCATACTTATTCTTGCAACAAACATACCGGTATGCTTTGCATACACCTTCCCTAATTCCTTTTGGAAGATTAATGACGGATTCACCGCCGCCTCCGAAAACGGCGACACAAACGGCATTATCTCATACGGCAATCAGATTATAAATCTTATGCTAACGCAACCGGAATGTACTGAAACGATAAACGTCCTCGCGGACAGATATCAAAAGATTGCGCAGGCATATGCCGCCCAAGGCAGATATAATGAAAGCGCAGATGCTTTTGAAAAGTTCCTACCATATGCCGAAAAGGTCGGCTGGAATGACAGCGTTATAATTGCTAAGGCAAAAATTCTGCAATACCGCTCGCAGACCCACGCATATACAAGCGGATATGCCAATACCTTCTATGGCGCAAAGAATGAAAAAGAAAACGGTATTCTTTTCGGTGTATGCTCAAATGGCGGAATACGCGACAGCTTAGGGAATGCATCAATGGTGCTGATCTATCAGCAGCTTGGCGAAGGTCTTTCCGGATATAACCAAAACGAATTGAAAAAAGCCAATGACAACGGTCTTGCAGTCGAATACGCACTCAACTGCCCGAATGAAGCCGTTGACGTCGCCAATATATCGGGGAAAGAATCCGAACTTGCAGCACTATCGGCTGAATTTTCAAAATATCCAAACATGAAAATATATCTGCGTTTCGGCGCTGAATTCGACGTATGGACCAATATGCCAGAGCCACAAATATACATAGATGCTTTCAGATATGTTTCCGACTACTTTAAAAGCAGAAACGTAAATGTTGCAATCGTATGGAGTCCGAACCAGGTTTCAAGCTGGGGAATTAATATCGATGACTTTTATCCCGGTGACAGCTATGTAGACTGGGTAGGCATATCTCTCTACTCAATGCCATATTTCCTCGGTAATGCCACGATTGACAACGATTACACAGAGGCTGTATTCAAGACAGGCATAAACGCCGACCCTGTTCTTGCAATACAGAATATTGCCCAAACCTACGGCAGTCCTTATGGTAGCCACCAAAAGCCGATTATGATTTCGGAATCCGGCTTCAGCCACAGTGTTTCGGGGGTCAGCCATGACACTACCGCATGGGCACTTCAAAAAATGAATGAGTTTTATTCATATCTCCCTATGGTTTATCCGCAAATAAAGCTTATTGCCTATTTTGATCATTACGTTGCACCTGAGGTTAATGATTTCAGGCTGTCTGACAATCAGTTACTTGCTGACAGATACAAGGAGCTGACCAAAGGTCCGCGCTTTATTCAAAACAGATATGACGAAAACACAAACTTTGCATACAACCAGATAGTTTACGGAAAGGTATTCAGCAGTATCGCCGATTTTTACACCTATTCGCACATATACGGCGAAGATGTGACCGAAACCTCATACTATATTGACGGAAATTTTGTAGGTAGCTCAAAGAAAATGCCGTTTGCTTGCTATGCAGACCTCACCATGTACTCAAACGGAGAACATACCCTAAAGGTTGTTTCGGTCGGCAGCAAGGGCACAACCTCTGAAAAAGAATATACAATTAATATTCAAAATACGTCAGACGGCGACATAACGGTTATAATGGATAATTCCACTGTCGAATTTGATCAAAAGCCTGTTGTATACAACAACAGAACTATGGTTCCCATGCGCGCCATTTTCAGTGCAATGGGTGCTAATGTAAACTGGAATCAGGACACTCAAACCGTCACCGGCAGAAAGGGGGATACAACTGTTTCCATCAGCATCGGCGGAAATGTCATCTCGATAAACGGAAAAGACATTCCTCTCGACACACCGGCAATACTTCTCGGCGGTCGAACTCTCGTTCCCGTACGTGCAATCGCTGAAAGCTTTGCATGTGATGTTGGCTGGGACGGTGCTTCAAAAACGGTAACAATTTCTCAAAAATAGTGCAAAAAATAACAGTTTGAACAGAGATTATGAAACTGCCGAAAATACTCGCTTTGTATTAGACAATTCGAGGATTTTTCTGTCAAACATTGATGTTATGAAGTATATACAAATACCATTTGAATGTCTAATGAACAATTGAAAATTACTGGAAAACACCTGAAATCCGGTGCATAATTCTTATTTGCGTGATTCAATACAAATGCCAGGAATCTCATGAGATTTCTGGCATTTTGTTTTTTTACATTCGCCTGCATTAGTTATTGACACGATAAAGTAAGAAAGTCCGATCCGATGAGATATGCCGATTTTAAATCTGCATCTTTCAATTTTTTGCGGATTTGCAAACGCTTGATAGTTTCTGCTTGAATAATGCATAAAAAAACTCTGTTACGCAACAATACACTGCTGCTGTAATTATAAATTATCTATATGTTTATATAAAATAAACGAATGTCTATTTAATTTACGCGACATGGCGTTTGTTATAAAAGAACATTGCGATACCGGCGCCGCAAATTAGGCAGTATCCGATAACACTAAGCAGATCCGGCACCTGACCAAACATTAAAAAACCGAACAATGCTGCAAACAGCACCTGTGAATAGTCATAAACCGAAATTTCCTTTGCCGGTGCATATATGTATGCGCGTGTTATGCCAAACTGTCCTATGCAGGCACTTATGCCGGCGCATATGAGATATATAAGACTTTTTGTGCTCATTGTTGTGGGGTGCACCATCATAAACGGCAGACACACAAGGCATGAAAATGCCGAGAAAAAGAATATTATAAGAAAGCTGTTTTCACCGTTTTTACCGAGACGTCTGACAAAAGTATAGGCTGCACCGGCTCCAAGACCGCCAAGCGCGCCCATGAATGCCGGGAAAGCAGAATACCCGCTCATTGTTGGCTTTATTATGAACAGACTTCCGGTAAATGCCGTCACGACGCCGAGAATTTGCGCAAGTGAAGGTTTTTCGTTAAGCAGAAACACTGAAAAAATTATGGCAAAAAACGGCGACAGCTTGTTAAGCATATTCGCATCGGCGAGCACAAGCCTATCTATTGCATAAAAGTTGCATACAAGTCCTATTGTACCAAACAAAGAACGGAAGAACAGTGAAGGCAGACTGCCCTTTTTAGGAATAAAGCTTGTATGCTGTTTGAGCATGATTGCCGCTACAAACACCAAAGATACCGCGTTGCGGAAAAATGCCTTTTGAAAGGATGGCAAATCTCCCGACAAATGCACGAAAACGCTCATCATTGAAATGCCGAAAGCGGCGGTTATTACATATAATATACCTTTTGTTTTTGAATTCATTTATAACATATCCTTTAATTAAGTATTGCATTATTTGCCCGATTTTTATTTTATAGTCATATTGCAGCATATAATATTTCCACAGATTAAAAATGTTCAAACGCAAAATACCGTGCTACTTTGTGATTAACATTTAGGCTTACTCCTTATCTGAATATTGATGCCATATTTCCCGACATAAGCTTAATATATGCCACCTTACCAGAATTGATGGACAAAAAAAAGAGTGATATAATGGAATGGACAAAAAACAAACCCAAAATTACAGGATGGATTTTCATGTCAATCAAAAAAGGAACAATAGCACCTCGTTGTGATGAGACATTCAAAGCCGGCGCTGTTAAAAGGGTACCGAACAAGGGTGCCCCTCAAAAGATGTTGCCGCAGAGCTTGGTATCTGCATAAATACCATTAAATCCTGGCTCAAGCGCGCAGGCTTTCAACCCGGCGTAATCGACAGGCAAAATCTCAGTGACAAGCGTCAGCGTGAACTTGAAGTCGAAATTCGCTCACTTCGCAAGCAGCTTGCAGAGAAAGTCATGAAAAACACCCTGTGGCAGGACTTGATGCCCTTGTGCATATGATTAAACCGATATGTCCATGCTCGCGAAACACGCTTCACAGATTGATGAAGCTGCACAATATAGGATAATTCAGATGCTGATACATTAGTCATTACGAGCAAAAATAACATCAACAAACTAATTATTTTATGAATTTTCATTTTGTCACCTCATTTTTACATTTCCCATGTTAATATGATTTTTTTAACTTTATCATTTTTATCAAATTCAAACCATATAATCGTGTTACTGTTACATATATATGCCAATTCATCATCAGGCAAATCGTTCAAGCTTCGTTTGTTTTTATAATACGATACAATAGTTTTTTTGTCAGTACCGACAGATATTTTTTGTTTGCCGAATACATATTTATCTGTGCAAATTTCCGCTCTGATAAAACTACCGCTCAATTCTTTGTTGAGGTAACAGAATTTTACACCATCATATATAACGTATACATCATCATCAATACACTCAATATCTTTCGGCTCTCCTTTTTCTGCAATTAAAGTATCATATAATCCATTATCTGATACCCCTATCGTTTTCCAATAATCAATATTATCGTATTTAATACTAAAAACAAGCCATAACAACATTATCGTACAACATACAATAAAAATACAAAACATATTTTTTTTCATCCTCGCTCACATCCTATCTTGCCGGTTGAATACTTGTACCGTAGTAATAACCATATGGCATATATTCACCATTGAAATAAGTCAATTTCCCTCGTGGTTCTCGTCCGCTTTTGCCATAATAAGATGTGATTTTATTAAAGCTGTTTTGCGTAGTAGATAGCCTAGATGATAATCCTATATCTTCTCCCCATAATTTCCATGCCGGTCTGCCAAATGCAACATTCCCATCATATGCGTAAGTAACACCTGCAATTCTTTTCGACATAACACTTGCAACATTTGAATTTCCTGCATAATAAGGATCTAAATGTCCGGCGTTACAGGATAGCAACTGCAATTCATTGATATATTTATATTTTAATTCAGATAAATTTCCAATCGCTTTTCCAGCAGAATTTTTGCCGTCAATGCTTAATGCTTGCGTTGATGAACCATCTAAAAGAATGAGAGTCCTATCATTAGAATGTGTATATATGATTACTTTATTAACAGACACCGTATTTCCGCTATCATCAAGTCCTATAGAATCCCAAGCGCTTGTAAAAGCCTTAACTGTATCTATCTTTTTCATAATAACCTTTTCTCCACTACGCTGCAAAAAAGATTTTTGCCAGTTTGCTTGCCTAGAAAAATCAGAATTTTTACCTGTTGTATAAAAAACATAGCTTTCGTGTCCGCTAGGATCAACAAAAAGTATAGGATTACTTTCTGCATACAAGTACCAATTCAATCCATCCCTTGCAGGATCCTCATTCACGAATCTGCCGGTTTCGGAATCGTACATTCTCGCTCTAAGGTACACAAGTTCGCTTTCGCTGTCGGTATACTCACCTCTGTATCCAAACGGGTTATATACAGTATTTTCTTCTGATTGATTTCCATATGCGTCAAAGATGTAACTCGCAACCGTATTTCCGGCATTATCCGTAAGCACCGATACATCGCCCTGTCCGTTATAGAAATAATAAATGTCATCATCGTTTTTGATTATTTCAAAGCCTCTGAAATACTTATTAACTCCGTCAGTCATAATTTCAAGGATAACATTTGCATTATCATACACAAAATTTGTAGTATTTCCTGCAACTGTTTTTGATGCTCTCATTCCGTCAGGTGCATAGGTATAGCTTGAAACAACGCCGTTTGTATCCACACCCACAAGCTGATTATAGCAGTTATACTCATAAAGTGCAACATTTTCATCTGAATTTTGAGAAACTGTATAGTCTCCTGTTACATTTTCTCCAAACGGTTTATTTATCATATCTGCCTCATCCATTCCTACAATTATTCTGCTTGGATAAAGATTATCATACAATGCTTTGCTTTCTCTCAAAAATTCAGGGCTAAATAAAATTCGGTTTGTGTTGTATTTTTCACGGACACTTTTTGTATAACCGACAGGAACCGTTGACTTTGTAACCATATATGCTCTTTGGTTATATTTCATCACGGCTTCAATAACATTTTCTACAGCAGATGTATCAAAAAAATTTTTTTGCGAATCATAATTTGTCGGAGCCGCTATAATTACAAAATCGGCAACCTTGTACGCTACTTCTGCATCCAAAGTTGCATACAAATTTAATTCTTTTTCCGACAAATACTTTTCTATATAATCATCTTGAATAGGTGATTGTTTATTATTTATCATATCGACTTTTTCGGGAATAATATCTACAGCTGTAACCTCGTTGTGCTGCGATAAAAGAACTGCCATAGATAAGCCTACATATCCTGTTCCTGCTACTGCTATTTTCATTTTAATCGTCCTTTCTTTTATGTTATATTACAACATTTACATTAATTGATTGTCAATTTATTAATCCATCATCAAGCACTTTGATTTCTTTTAAAACCTTAATCTTTTTATTATCCATATTTGAAACTGTTAGATTTTTTGTTTTTTTTGCGGACCAAATTGCAGCAATCAATCTGTGTATCCACGCTATAGGTAAAAGAATTGGCGTTTTTTTGGCATATATATATTTATCCGACAGCTGATCACTGCTTACAAATATACTATTCATAAAACCATTTTCTTTAAGATTTTTCTTTATGTAATTTGTATATCCATCACCTTTTTTTCTTAAACACATTTCTGTATATATCTGTGAAAAGTCATCTAATTCGCTTGAATATTGTCCAAACAATCCACCATCTTCGATTATATCAAGGATGTCATCCGCAACTTTGGAGTAATCCGAATTATCTTTGCAGAAAATCAAATCCTCTTTATTAAACCCAAGATGATTTATTGAGATATACGACATAACATCCATCAGCGTGTCAAAATGCATATTACACATTAATTCTCTATGTCTTTTAACATCTATCTGATTTTTATATTTTTTTGCTAAAAGCATAATATCCATTAATTGCCTTATTCCAACTCCACCGCCAATAAAATGCTTTATAAAATGCAGTACACTAAAAATATAATTATCGATATATCCCAACACTGTGTATTTGTATCCATCGTTTGTTTCTATATCCACAAGTGGTTCGGTTGGTTTATCGACAATACCATTAAACCAAACATCTTTACAGTAGCTGTCATAAAGTGACACGTGTAATTCAAGCAAACCCACGCTGTTGTTCATACATTCACGGTGATATTCTTTTTTCAATCTTTTTGAACAGTTGTAATCATATTTTTTTAATATATCTACAACGGTTTCCTCGTTTTCTTCATCAACATACAAATCAATGTCACCGGATATACGAAAATCGGGTTCTGAATATAACTGTGCAAAGAAAAAGCCCTTTAACAAAACACATTCCACACCGGCTTCCTTACAATCCGAAAGTATTTTCTTCAGTACTTCTTTTTGTCCGATGCTCCTGCATAATATGACTGATGATGAGGCAATATATCTTTGGCCAAAAATCAACGAGTTTGTCAAGGTTACGCGGCGGCAGCCGTCATTGGATGCACTCGATCCTACCGAAAGACGTCTCGCTGAAGCTCTAATATATCTGCGTCAATTAAAGAGGGATCAGAAGAATGGATGAGAAAACAAAGAAAGACAAACTATCAGAAATATTTAAAAGCGATCTCCTGGGATTGCTTGCCGTTGACGAACCTAAAACCACTCCTGTTTCACCACAGGATAGCAGGCTAATTGATAGCTTTCAAGAAATATCCGATTTCTATGAAACAAATCAGAGATGCCCTGAACTCGGTGACGATATAGGCGAGTATCGTCTTGCTTCACGTCTCGCGGCAATAAAAAAAGACCCCAAGAAAGTAAAGAAGCTTTTATCATATGATTACTACAATCTGTTGGAAAGCGAAGAGACGAAATCCGTCTCAGTCGAGGATCTAATCAGTGATGATCCTCTCGGACTCCTGGATGGAGATGACGAGGCTGACAGTATATATACGCTATGCCATGTCAAACCATCAGAGAGACTTCGTCCTGATTACATTGCTCATCGCAAGGTTTGTAAGGATTTCGATCTTTATGAAGAGGCTTTTCAAAGAATCCATGACGATTTGGAACACGGTCGAAGGCGACTTGTTGAATTCAAAGAAGGTGATCTGCATGAAGGTTGTTACTATGTCCTCCGAGGCGTGGTTCTTTATTTAGAGCAGAACTTGGCCGTCAAACAAAAAATCGAGTATAAGAGCGGCGCTAAAGTACGCCGAGAAGGAAGGACAAGATGTATCTTTGATAATGGCACAGAATCCTCCATGCTCTATCGCTCTCTTGGCAAGGCGCTAAAACTTGATGGTTTTTGTATAAGTGACTTGATAGAGCAGACGGAAAATTCCGTGAGCATCGACTCCTCCGATGTTCAGAACGGTTACATCTATGTTCTTCGCAGCTTAAGCCGTGCGCCACAAATCCGATCAATACGCAATCTGTATAAAATCGGATATTGTTCCGGCGATGTTACAACGCGCATTAAAAACGCAGTTCACGAGCCGACATATCTAATGAACGATGTTGAAGTCGTGCTGACAGTGAGATGCTATAACTTAGACGTCCCCTATCTCGAAGCAAGTATCCACAAATTTTTCAGCAATGTCAATGTATACTTCGAAGTGCGGGATGATGAAGGAATCATGCATTATCCCAAAGAATGGTTTACTGTGCCACTAAACATTATTGAGGAGTCCATTTCTCTTATTGTTGACAAAAAGATTGACAGCTATCGGTATGATAAGAATCTGCAAATGATTATTCAAAAAGGCACGTATGAATAAGGCACGGTGATTTATGGCTGATGTATTTTTAAAGGCAGAACAGTTGTAAATCATGCAGCAAGTTAAATCTTCCAGAAACAAAAGGACTGAGGAAAAACTGATGCAGTATTTTACCGAACGACATATCACCGGATGGAGATGTCACTACAATGTTAAAGAGCATCTTGACTTTGTTTTTCTTGATAAGCACATGGCGGTTTTTGTTGATGGATACTTTTGGCATGGACACGATTGCATAAACACTCGACCTGCAGAGAACAAAGATTACCGGAACAGAAAAAGTCAAAAGAGCATTGAACATGACGCTGCTGTTACTCAGTCTTTCCATAATCGCAGTTGGATTGTTATACGAATATGGGAATGCAAACTCAAAAAGAAAAACAGAGATCCCTTAGAACAAAAACTGAAACCGATTCTTGATTGCCTATAACCTTTTTATTTTCAGTATATATTTATATTTTGACTGTGGAGCGGGTTAAAATTGCTCTCGCCGTCATACGGAAATAATATATTTAGTCGAAGTACATATGAGTCACCGATATACGAATCAAAAAATAAAAAGTTTCACAGTGAAACTTTTCTGCAACGACAAATGCACCGCATATTTTATTGTATTAAAATTGACCGTTAGTGCCATACCGAGTGTTCTTACAGGACCTGAAAAGGTTATGTAAGCACTCGGTTTTTTTATGCCTTTTTTACGCAGTACAAGGTGCATAATGCACATCTACGCCTTGCCTTGTGTGTACCGATACATTATTTTCGGGTATCTTATCTAAATCCGGTATGTCTATAACACCAACACAAGTATAGTTAATCGTTGAACTGTTTTTCCATCAATCTTTTCA
>JAQXIJ010000037.1 GCA_029007725.1 Bacillota bacterium
TGTATCGATTTTTTGATGTTCTCGAAAATTCCGCGCCCCTCGCGCACTGCTGCGACAATTGTGGCAAAGTTGTCGTCGGCTAAAATGATGTCCGATGCTTCTTTTGCTACGTCTGTGCCTTTTTCGCCCATGCTGCACCCAATGTCCGCTGCTTTAAGCGCCGGCGCATCGTTCACACCGTCCCCGGTCATTGCAACGATGTTTCCCTTAGATTTGAATGCCTTAATAATTCGCATTTTATCAGCCGGAGTTACACGTGAAAAAATTCGGTATTCAACAAGTTCCTTGTTGGTAAGTGCGCGCAGATCTTCCCCGCTTAATGATTTTCCGCTTATGCCAACCTGTGCCGCAACCGCCGCCGCTGTTAGCTTGTTGTCGCCGGTTATCATAACCGGAGTGATTCCGGCACGCATGCATTCTCGGACAGCGTGCTTTGCCTCGGGCCGCGGCGGGTCCATTATGCCGATAAGACCGGCAAATATCAGTCCGCTTTCGCTTATTGCTGCGTTGCCCGTTCCGCCGCCGTCTAACCGACGGGAGGAATCCTTGTATGCAACACCGATTACTCGCAGTGCCTCCTCACCCATTTTCTGCGCAGTGCGCATAATCCGCTGCTTTTGCAGAGGTGACATAGGCAAAATTTCGCCGTCTTCAAGATAGTGCGTGCTTTTATGAAGTATGTATTCTGCCGCTCCCTTGGTAATGGTGCGCGCGCCGCCGCTTGTGCTGACCAAAACAGACATAAGCTTTCGCTTGGAATCAAACGGGATTTCTCCAATGCGCGCGTAACATTTATCGAGTGCGGCTTTATCGATGCCGTCTTGTTTTGCTGCGGAAATTATGGCTTTTTCAGTCGGATTTTCACCGTTGTCACAACACAACGCCGCCGTTTTGAACAAAAATTCTTTGTCATCAGTAAAAGTTTTTACAACAGTCATTTTGTTTTGAGTCAAGGTGCCGGTTTTGTCTGCACATATGACTGTCGCACCGCCGAGCGATTCGACCGCGGAAAGATGCTTGACAATTGCCTTCTTTTTTGCCATGCGCTGAACACCTATGGCAAGCACAATCGTGACGATTGCCGGCAGACCCTCGGGAATGGCCGCTACCGCCAGGCTTACAGAGGTCAGAAACATTATAAACGGCGGCATATGCTTCAAAAGTCCAAGCAGAAAAATCATGGCACAGATTATAAGTGCGCCTATGCCGAGTTGCTTTCCGGTTTGAGCCAGATTTTTTTGCAGTGGTGTCTGCTCCTCGTCCTCGATAGAAAGCATTGCCGCAATTTTGCCCATTTCGGTGTTCATTCCGATTGCAGTCACTACTGCTTCACCCTTGCCGTGGATTACGTTCGTGGAGGAAAAGACCATGTTTTGCTGCTCGGCAAGCGGAGTAAATTGATCAAGCACACATTCGGCGTTTTTTGAAACCGGCATCGCTTCGCCGGTCAATGCAGATTCGTCAATTTCCAACTCTACTGCGCTTAAAAGCCGCGCGTCCGCGCAAATGCAGTTGCCAGTGCGCAAAATCAAAACATCTCCAACGCGCAAATTTTCCGCCGGTACGGTCATCATTTTGTCGCCGCGCCGAATCAAAGCGGTCGGTGAGGACATTTTTTTCAGAGCTTCAAGTGCATTATCCGCGCGCTTTTCTTCAATCACCCCAAGAACCGCATTTACAACCACAATGGTCAAAATTATTATTGGGTCTACAAAATCACTGTCCTTGCCTATCAGCGAAATAAAAAAAGAAATTGCTGCTTCAATCAGCAGAATTATAATCATAAAATACGAAAATTGCATCAAAAATCGTTTTATAAGGCCATTTTTCAGCTTGGTTTGGATTATGTTGCTGCCGTCAGCCGCATTTTTTTGAACCGCGGTGTATTCGCGCGCTTTTTCTGCAGTGAGTGCGCAAAAGTTCATCAAATCAATCCTTTCTGTAGGCAAAATCCTTTTATATTCAATATTATGTCCTACCGCCGCCTTTATGCAAAAAATATACCTATATCTATTGAAAAAGACGGAATTTGTGTTATACTAATAATAGGAATTTTTTATATGTTAAAGATTGGAGATTTTTTATGGACAATAAATTTAGATACTCTTTGACTGCTCAAATGCTCAAAACTCTGAAAACTCAGTTGTTTACGGCACTGATGTTTTTTTTGCTTTGGCTCATTACTATAAACCTTATGGTTATTGACTGGGTAAACATGATTTTTGCGATAATTGCCACGATTACTTGTTTTTTTGCGATTTACGGCACTTCATACGATGTGGTGAACAGCGATAAAAAGTCCTATACTCCACAAAGGCCATATATTGCAAAGGGACTTTTGTTGCCGTTGCTTATTGAGGCCGCCAATGTGCTTATGCTCATTTTGTACAAGTGCTCATGGTACTTCGGCTCTAATGAGCACGGTCTTAACACGGTGTTCGGTCTGATCGGCAATATTTTGTTCAAAATGTGGACGATTATGTACGATGGTTATGTGTCTATCGGGAACGGCAACATAAGCCTTTTTGCATACATAATGATTTTCGGTATGCCGGTTGTGGCTTCTTTTGTCGGCTATTTTGCCGGCTACAAAAACTTTGATTTGGCTTCAAAGATTAATTCGATTGCATATGAAAAAAAGAAAAAATAAAATGCATGAAATGTCAGATTGCGGAACTTGACCCACATTTCATGCACCCTGTTTTAAGTTATACATATATTAAGAAGAAACTCTGTTTTTATATGAATTTTATCAAAGCAAGTATTCCGGCGCCGATCAAAACGGCAGCGCAAAACAGTCCGAAAAAGCGATTTGGAGGGCTGTTTTTTTGTGTGTTAACACAAGGTCCGGACATATATTTTTCTACTATTTTTTCTGCTTCCGCTATTAATTTTGTGTCATGCGGCTGTGTTGAATCTTTTAATATCAAAATTGCCTGTGCAATGAGATTTGATTTGCAATCATGCAGAATCACAACTCTATGTGTAGTGTTTTTCATATCAAGACTTCCTTTCAAACTCTATATGTAGTAATAAACAAATATAACAATTTTGTAACATTTATTAAATTTGTCTGATATAGCTATTATTTTACACAAATAAAAAAAATATACCCTAAAACAATAAAAAAACGATGATTTTTAGGCAAAAAATGTGGGCAAAAGTGCAAAAACTATAGATTTTGATATGTAAATAACTGTAAAAATATTCGTGCAAATGTTACAAATCAGAGCTTAAAAAAGTAAAATAATGTAAACAATTTCGGTCAAATGCAACAATTTTGTAATAAAATGCTTGACTTCGGCATAGTATGGTTATATAATAGCCAAGAATGATATAGGAGGATAGAATGATGTTTTCAAATACAAAAAGTGGCAAAGGAGTGACTTTGTTCACTAAATTTGTTGCTGCTGTAATGTCAGTGGTTGTTTTTACGCTGATTTCAGGTTCAGTGATCGACCGTCAGGCAAAGCACGTCACACTCGTTACGGTAAATGATTTTGATGGAACAGAAAATTCGACAGATCTTATTTCAAGGCAAAATACTGTAGGCGGACTTATTGAAGAAACCGGACTTACGGTTGGCGAATATGACAGGCTAAGCATGCTGCCGGAGGATGAGCTGTACAGCGGCGCGCGAGTAGTTCTGCGAAAGGGTAGAAAATTTACTGTTAATATTGACGGTGGTATTCAAATTCTGACTACTACAAAAAAGACAATTGCTGAAGCCTTTATTGAAAACGGAATTGCGATTGGAGCAACTGACAGAGCTGAGCCAGACATAGGCAGTGAGGTTATTTCAGATATGACAGTAAACGTCTATAGGGTTGCTTACCGCGAAACCATGGAGGAAATTTCTATACCGTTTGAGATTGTTGAAGAGGCGAACCCAAACTTATACAAGGGCACGACTAAAATTACAACCAAGGGTCAGAACGGACTAAAAAAAATCAGCTATAAAATTACGACCGAAAACGGAGTAGAAACCGTTCGAGAAATAATCGATGAAACTATTATTTCAAAACCTGTAACCCAGGTGGTTTCGGTAGGAACAAAGGAAAAACCAAAGGTGACAAAATCAGGCAAGCCGCTTTCATACTCAAAAAAGTTGACCGTTACCGCAACAGCCTATTCTGCAAAAGCAGGCGCAAAAACCGCATCGGGCAGAGCGGCGCAGTATGGAGTAATTGCTGTTGACCCGAAAGTAATTCCGCTGGGAACAAAGCTTTACGTCGAATCCACCAACGATGGTGTGCACTGGACCTATGGATATTGCATTGCAGGCGATACCGGCGGCGCAATTAAAGGAAACAAAATTGATTTATTTTATAATTCCGAAAGCCAATGCTTGCAATTTGGCCGAAGAAGTGCTACAGTATATATATTAAACTGATATAATGGGGCTGTAAAAATGTACAGACCGTTCAAGGGCATAGGTATGTGTTGAAATTGTGCATATATTTATAATGCAGAAATGTCATTGACAATCTGCACAATGCGAATTGTTAGGGCTTTTTTGTTCTTGAATTGAGATAGACGCGCTGCACGGAGTGCACAATACTCCGTTGGGCGCGTTTGACGTGTCTTGCATTATTTTTTACATCCCCGTTTTGCGCTGAAAGGAAAAAACTATGGATTTAACTTCACCAAGAATAATAAAGGATATTGCGGAACGCTTCGGCTTCGGCTTTTCAAAGGGGCTGGGACAGAATTTTCTACTGGACAGCACGGTTTTGGACAAAATTGTGAAGGTGGCAGAAATTGAAAATGGTGTTCTTGAGGTCGGACCGGGATTCGGCGTTTTGACTACGGAACTTGCAAAAACGGGTAAAAAAGTCGTGTCTGTCGAGGTGGACAAGCGCCTCATTCCGGTGCTTGATTTTACGCTTGCCGGACTTGATAATGTCACAATTATTGAAAAAGATATTTTGAAAACCGATATAGCAGAACTGATCAGACAAGAATTTGGTGATAAGACGATTAGTGTTGCTGCTAATCTGCCATACTATATAACAACACCGATTATTACGCGGCTGCTTGAATCTAAGCTGCCGCTTAAAAACATTGTTGTCATGGTTCAGAAAGAGGTCGCGGAGCGAATTGCGGCAGAACCGGGGAAAAAAGAGTACGGCGCGATAAGCGTTCTGTGCAGATACTATACCAAACCAAGAATAGTTACTACTGTCCCGGCAGGGTCGTTTTATCCTACACCGAAGGTGGATTCCGCGGTTTTGTGCATGGAGGTTTCGCCACAGCCGAATGTGAAAACGAATGACGAAGAACTGTTTTTTAGGGCAGTAAAGGCAGCCTTCGGACAGCGTAGAAAAACGCTGTTGAACTGCCTTTCAAACGGATTTGGGCATGATAAGGAACAGATGAAGGAGCTTCTTTGTCGTGCTGGAATTGACCCGTCAATCCGCGGCGAGCGACTGGGACTTGAGGAATTTGCGCGTATTGCCGACGAAATATACTATTTAAGCCGTTGAAACGGAAGCATTTGACAAAATTATCAAAAGTGGTATAATATATGTAAAACAATGTAATTTAACGAAAGGGAAGGTATGGGTTATAAATGGAGGGTTTAACAAAAAAATACGGACTGTTTACAGCCATTGCTATGGTAGTGGGAATAGTTATCGGAAGCGGTGTATTTTTTAAAGCGGAGGTTATTCTGGACAAAACCGGCGGAGATATGCCGACAGGAATTTTGGCGTGGATTATAGGCGGAGTTATTATGCTTGCCTGCATATATATGTTTGCGATTATGGCAACAAAGTATGAAAAGGTGAACGGAATTGTCGATTATGCCGAAGCTACGGTAGGCGAGGGCTATGCCTACATCCTGGGATGGTTTTTGACAATGGTATATTATCCGACTATAACATCGGTGCTTGCTTGGCTTTCTGCACGCTACACTATGGTGCTTTTCGGCTCGGACGCAATAACCGGCGGAACATGCATGGTCCTGGCTTGTCTCTATCTTTGTGCAAGCTACGCGGTGAATGCGCTGTCGCCGATAATTGCCGGAAAGTTTCAGGTAACTGCAACGGTAATAAAACTGATTCCGCTGCTTCTTATGGCGATAATTGGCACAATCGTGGGCATTTCAAACGGTATGATGGTATCTAATTTTACCACAGCCGTTGATATGTCGGCACTTATTGAGGGCTATACTCCAGCTGCGTCACCGCTTTTTGCTGCAGTGGTCGCAACGGCTTTTGCGTATGAAGGCTGGATTATCGCAACCAGTATTAACTCGGAGTTGCACAATGCCAAAAGAAATCTGCCTATTGCGCTTATTGCAGGCGGAATTATCATAATTCTTGTTTATATATGCTATTACCTCGGACTTGCCGGCGCGGTTGATAAGGCGAAGCTTATCGCCGACGGCGCTTCTGGTGTTTCGGATGCGTTCAAAAGTATTTTCGGCAGCGCGGTCGGAAGTCTGCTGGTTGTGTTTATAGTAATTTCTTGTATGGGAACTCTGAACGGACTTATGCTAGGCTGCGTGCGCGGTCTTTATTCCATTGCATCGAGAGGAAGAGGACCTAAGCCAAAGCTGTTCAGTCAGTTGGACAATGTTTCAAATATGCCGACCAATTCATCGATAATGGGGCTTTTGCTTTGTGCGGCATGGCTGTTCTACTTTTACGGTGCAAATCTTGCTGATACACCGCTGTTCGGCGTGTTCTGCTTCGATTCATCCGAGCTTCCTATTGTAACACTTTATGCACTGTATATTCCAATTTTTGTTATGTTTGCGGTAAAAAGCAAGGAATCTAACGCATTTAATCGTTTTGTCGCACCGGTTATTGCGGTTGCATCATCGGTGTTCATGGTAATTGCGGCATTTTATGCTCACGGCGTATCAGTTCTTTATTACTTGATTATATTTACTGTAATTATGTTTATCGGAATAATTTTTGCGAAGAAAAAACAAATGTAAAAAGCCGATGAACAAGAATAAGTGTTATTCAGCTTTGAATCTAAATTTTTCGTGTTAATTATGCTAAAAAAGCGCAAAAAATTGCAGATTTGCAATTTTTTGCGCTTTTATTCGTTTGCCTGCTCTGCGTGCTTTTCTTACTATTCCGTCGCCAGCGGTACAGACTTTATTTATATGCTGTTTTTCATTTTGCTGTTAATTTAACCATACCGTTTTCAAGTAGTACATCGACTTTTGCACCGCATTCTATATCTCCAAAACCGCTTTCGATTTCGGCTGTTATTTTTCTGACTTTTTCCTCTGTAATGTCATCTATAGAAAGGTTCATATTCGATAAAACACTTATCGGCATGAACATTCTGCCGCCTGATTCAAAAGGAACGGAGGAAAGCCTTATTTCAACGCCGTTTACTGCTGCTGTGTCGCTTTCGGGCGTAAGAGTTATAAATCTGCCGCGTCCAACCGCGGTTACGGCCTTTGTGTCATTGTCGCGGAAAATCTGCATGCCGAGCTTTTCAAAAACCATGCGCATGGGAATGAACAGCTCACCGTCCCTAATTTGCGGAGGCGTATCAAAGCCCAGAAATTCGTCGTTTAATAAAACAAGCGGAGTGTTCTGAGAATATGCAAAAAGGGTATTTTCTCCGTTTGCTGTAAGAGACGTATCGCTTGCGGAAAGGCTTGATATATTGGTGTCAAGAACCGCATGCCGCCAATATACACCATCTGCAGAAATGCCGAAACGTTTGCCTTCGGCATAATAATACAGCTTGCTGGAACATTCGACAAAAGGTGGCACTGTACCGGAAAAGGCTACAGGAAAGCTGATCTTTCCGTCGGTGCTGACGGTAATTTTGCCATCTGAAATGCGAACGGCTCTGCCGCTTTGGTTGTCGCGAGGAAGAATGTATCCAGGTCGCGGCGCAGTTTGGCCGTTTGAATCTATGCTGAAACTGCCGTTTTCAATGGTCTTTATGTAAATTTTTCCGTTTGCCGAAGTCATTTCAATCGGCTGGCTGCCTAGATAAAGCTCTTTCGTTATATTAAAATTTTTGTCAAGCAGGTATATTTTCCCTGTGATGCCCCAATAGTAGCTGTAAAGATACGGGTTGCCGCTGATAGTTTTGTTGTATGCTGCATAGCCCCAATCGGTCGCGACAACGTACATATTGCTTTCGTTGCCACAGAAAATCGCTTTTGTCTTTTCGTTCGCATTTTCAAGTTTAGCGTCGATTTCCGCCGCCAAACCCTTGCTGTTGTCTATAAGTATCGGCGTGATGCGGTCACTTTCGGCATTTTCGTCAAAAGTCGGTTCTGTTTTTGCGGCATTAATTTGAAATTGATTATACTGACCGCCGTAGTTTTGAACCGGCAGAGTCATTTCGAGAACAAATTCGGTTGTTTCGCCGGCAGCCAGACGGATGCTCGCCATTGTATCGGTTGTATTCGTGTTGGTTTGCCCTTTTGAAACAACCGTTTGAAGAAGAGTTCCGTCCTTGTCAGTGGCTTTTACAATGATGTTTGCAGCACTGGAAACAATATAATCGAAATATCTGTCGCGAGCAGAATTATTTATTACTTTCAGCCTATACTGCGTTGTGACACAGTAGTTACCAAGGTTGCAGGCATATCCAGAATTGTTTTCGGAGTTGGAAAGAGGGTAATTGGGCTTGTAATCGTCCTCGGCGATGTTTAAAGCCGGATCATATTCCGCGGTATCGCTGTGCGAGGTATCAAAAATCCAGATATCGTCCTTTTCATTGTCCGGAACATTTTTTCCATAATATGAAATCTTATTTGGGTCACGATATTTAAAAGACAAGAGGTCGCTTTCGGCAATAAGATTGCGCCGAAAAGCGGTTTCCTGCGGATTTATATTTGTATTCCATGCAAGGCAGTTATTTCCGGTCGGAATATATCGATTGTATACCGTGACCGGAAGAAATTTTCCGTCCGCCAGGGTGTCGTCAATCGTGTATTCAAGGCTCGCGCTTACTGCGGGCAGTGAATCGGCAATGCCCTTTTGTGTGCGATCACGCTTGTAACTGCCGAAGCGGCAGTTTTCAAAATCAACGGTAGGATAGGAAATCTCGCCGTTTTCCGAGATACTGCGCTTTCTGGCGGCAAAAATGTTTACGTCCGCTTTGCCTGACAAAATTTCAAAATCTGCAGCCATAAGCAAATGCTTGGGATAGGCAACGGCAGAAAAATTTTCAATATATCTGCTTAAAAACACGCGCTCACCCTTTTTGAGCAGAAACTTTTCGGGTTTCTGTTGCTTTGGATAATATGTCTTGTTACTGTTAAGCGTTTTAATCACATCACCCGACATATCAGCGTATGCCTGTATCGCCGACCAGCTTTCTTCAGTCTGAATTGTTTCATAATTAAGGTAGGTAAAATTGTTTTTCGGAACGTCAAAGGCTGTGCGAGACAGTAGAATTTCGGTATCCTCTTTTGCGAAAAACACCGCATCAATGTATATATCTTCGCCGGGATATTCCGAACCGTATATGTTTTTTACGATACGGTTAAAGTGGGAAACATACATAACGTATCTGTCGGGCGAGAGGTTTTCGTTGTTCATTATGTAAACCGGATTTTCAGGATCGTCTGCGAGATCGGCAGATTTAAGCTCCTCTATGTTGTTGCAGTAGATAAATTTTCCACCTCTGACTGGTGAAAACTTAAGGTCGTGCATTTTGTCGGCTTGCGCAAAAACGGGCTGGCCGACCAGAAAAAGTGCGGACAAAGCCGCCGCAATAATTTTTTTCATATTAATAACTCCGTTCCGCCGCTGCTTGCGGCAAAATTGTACCGAGAAATTGTGTTCATAACTATATTATATATACTTTTGCGGAATATGCAAGAGATATGTATAGCAAAATAGTATGTTTAAAAAATAATGAAAAGCTGTTTTTTTGAAATGCCGTGTAAAATGTAGGCTGTTTGGGCAGGGTTTGTAAGCAAATGAAAGTATTTTCATAGCGACGCAACAGATTTAATAGATATAAACTGCACATATTTTTGACAGCAGCATATTCTATTAACAGGGGAGCTATCCCACAATAAATTGAAAGGAAGTTTGTATATGAACGAAAAGTGCTGTTCAAATGACAATGGCGGCTTTAAAGAAGCAGTTTGCATACATACCGATAAGGTATATGACAGCTGTCGAGATAAAGATTGCCTTGAGAATATAAGGGTTTACCTAACAGCATGCGGTCAGGACATTGTTGACAGAGCAATAAACGTAAAATGCACAAAGGCGGAGATTATCTGGGTATTTTCCGACATTGAGCCGGTACCGTTTAACCGTGGCTTCTACTCGGTTGACTTAAAGTATTTCTTCAAGATTACTCTTGCTGTATTCACCGGCCTTGGAAGACCAACAGAGGTTGAAGGTCTTGCTACATTTGATAAAAAGGTTATTTTATTCGGCAGCGAGGGCAATGCAAAAGTGTTCGCTTCAAAGTATAAGCAGGACGCTTTTGACCCGCAGATGTGGAAAAAGACAAATATGCCCAGTGCCGTAGTTGAAGTTGTTGACCCAATTGCTCTTGGTGCAAAGGTTGTTGATATTCACGACAAATGTTGCTGCGATGATGATTTTGACCTTGCCAGCATTCCGGATTCGGTAAGCCGTGTATTCGATGATAATCTGATTCTTGGCGGCGAGCAGAAACGAGTGTTCGTTTCTATAGGTATTTTCTCGATAATACGCCTTGAGCGCAGAGTAATGCTGCTCATTCCGGCTTATGATTTCTGTGTACCGCAGAAAGAATGTATCGGCGCAACAGATGATAATCCGTGCGATTTGTTCGATAGAATCTCGTTCCCGGTTGACGAATTTTTCCCACCGGAAAGAGGCGATTTTGACTGCGACAGTGCGGACGAAAGACACCACGGAGAGGGTTGCGGCTGCAGCTGTGACCGCGATTGATTCTCTTTTTATAAAACGGCATGGTTTTCCATGCCGTTTTATTTTTTCCGGAAAACAGAAATTTTAGAAAGAAATTTATGACTTTTTGCCATTTGTGCTTTTGATATAACATAAAACTGTGAAACAGTCAAGAATTGTGTTTTCTTTCAATATTTTGCATTAAAGTATATAGTGGTGGAAAAGCACCAATATCATGCGCAAAATCCGCTGTTAAAAACAGCATCTTACTAGGGAGTATTATATTGTCTTGCTGTAAAGCGCGGATAAAACTGCAGAAAAAGTGCGAAAACGACCGGTGTAAAACCGTCTGATTTCGCATAGATTCTCTACAGATTGTTGTTTGCTCCGCGCAGCAGACGTGCGGCATAGTCCGCATCGACAATTTCCCAGTCAAAGCTCTTGAACTTTACACCACTCAGACGTAGCTGTTCAGCTACGGTGTCATATGTCGCAATCGGCACGCGCGAGGTATACAGTTTGCCGTCTTTTTTGTCCTGAACCAGAAATTCAAGCTCATCATTGTCCTTTTTTCCGAACATGCACACCCTGTTGTCCATGTTGTCGGTGTCCTGCATAAGCACCATGAGCTTTATCACCTCAATCGCCTTGTCATGAAGTCCGTTGTCGAAAATCAGAATTTTTTCCAATAAATCATTATAACCTGTAATAAATCTCAGATTATAGTCGGTTAGCTTGTCCAATTCTCCTGAACTTTTTGATGAATTTTTTATATTTTCAAACAATTTTGCGCGAGTTACATCGTCATCACACGGCGAAAAAGAAATCATCAGTCGTTTTTTTTCATCATGGTACAAAAGCGGCGTAGGCATAAGCGCTTTATGACCGCAGCCGTAGCATTGGAAAATGTTCACCTTGCCGTGCAGCAAATCCTCCTTTAGGTCAGCGCCGTCTGATACGGTAATCGACTGCCAGACCGTCATATCCTGCAGCTGTCCGCACTTCGGACAGCGTATCTGCTGAGTTGCGTTTATGCTCATCTTAAAAATTCTCCTATCAAGCTGTTGTAGTTATAGTTCATAGGCGGCACATCGGGGAACATACAAATCATTCTTATTATATACACTGCAAGAAAAACGCACGCAGCCACAAAAATCCACCTGCGTGTACGAAATCGCGGCACCAAAAAAACAGGCGGCAGCCAAAACAGCGGGTGCATTAAAAATGCGTTCCGTATGTCGCCGCACAAAAGCGCCTTGTATGCTCTTGTCATTCCGCAGGTTGGGCACGGAACGCCCGTCACGCGGTAAATTTGGCACGGTAAGAGTCCCATAAGTAAAAGCGCGCTGAAAACCGGTACAAACAAATATTTTTTCATAGCTATATTATACATTAATTAGCCGCGTTTATCAAGAGCAAATGGTACTTTTTTGCGAAGCACAGTTGATTTAAAAAAAATTTTGTGATAATTTAGTGGATAAGTGATAGATTTTCGGAATTCGGAACGAATTAATAGACAGAAGTACTTCAGAAGGGGGTGAAAAAATGTACAGCGATGAGTTTATAGCGGACGGAATTATAAAAAAAGATGAGAGAGCTTTCGGAGCTCTTGTCGACAAGTACGGCGGACTTATAAAATCGATAGTACGCTATCACCTGTCAGACTTCCCGTCATACATCGAGGATTGCGAAAATGACATTTTGCTTGCGCTGTGGCAGAACATGGCGCACTATGACACAGGCAAAAATTCGCTGAAAAACTGGATAGGTGCTGTCAGCAAGTATAAATGTATAGATTACAAGCGAAAATATTACAAAGAACTTGAAATGGAAAATATCGAAGATAGGATAATCGCGCAAAATGATGTTTACGAATCCTTAAAGGAGGACGTCCAAAGTCTTTTGGCAGGTCTGTCCGAAGCGGATCGCGAGTTGTTTTACCGTCGGTATATTTTGGGAGAAAGGGTAGAAGAAATAGCGCGCAGGAGCGGAAGGAATGCAGCAATTTTGTACAACAGGCTGTCAAGAGGGCGAAAAAAATTGAAACGGTGTATAAAGGAGAGCGGTATAAAATGAAAAATGAATTTGACTATCTGAATGACACAGAGATCGATTTTTCGATTTATGATGAGCAGCAGCTCACAAAAAAGGAGAGAAGGAGAATGAAAAATGTTATTAAAAAGCACCAAAAAATCAATTATTTAAAGCTTGCGGGTTTAGCAGCGTGCGTTGCATTGGTTGCCGTATTTGCTCAGACGGCTTTGGCACAGGAATTTTTCGTTAAAATTATAAAGAGCGTTTCAACGGGGTACAACACTTTTGTTGAAACTGATTCGGACGGCGCAGCGGTGCCGGTCCCCGTGGAGCTTTCGGGGTTGATTTTTGACAAAAATGGCCTGCAGGCAAACAAAATTTCTTCGGGCGAAACCTATTATGACAAAAACGGCAAAAAAATCACTGACCTGCAAAAATTCGCCCAAGAGTATACCGACAGCCTGACTATAGTGAACGCGGACGGCACAGAAACGACCGTTAATATTAAGGATGCAGGGGATTCCGATCCGCTTATAAACGCTGCCGCGGAGGGCTGGGTTGTCATATCCGATCCGGAAAAAATAAATGATTATCTTGATTTTTCGGCAAAACTGCCGAAATATGTGCCGGAGGGCTTCCGCTTTTACGGAGCGACTGCGTCCCCAACAGATGGTCAGTATCTGTTCGTTTACTACAAAAATGACAAAACCGAAAAATGCATAAGCGTTCACGAACGAATACTAAACGAGGAAACGGCATTTTCGGCTTCGTTTGACGGCAAGATGACCGAAACAAAAATTCACGGAAATAAAGCCGTTATATACGACGGAAGAAACATTGACTGGGAGGAGGACGGCATTTCAATCGGCATAAGTGCAAAGAACGCTGTGAGCAAGGCAGAGCTTTTGAAAATCGCCGATTCTGTCAAATAAAAATTACACATCAGGGATATTATTTCCAGACAGAAATAATATCCTTTTTTGCGTGCGCATTTACTTGTAAATGTCAAGAGTAAATGCGAAAATAATTTAAAATAATTTATTTTTATCTGTTTTTCACAAAAGCGCCGCCATTTCTTCGGCGAAAATGTCAGCGGAACAACGATAACCGAAAATTTTTCGCGGGTAATTATTTATCCAATCGTTAAGGGATAATAATTCTTTATTGGAATGTTTTTCAAAGTTTGTTCCTTTGGGGAAATGGCGGCGCACCATTTTATTTATATTTTCATTTGTTCCGCGCTCCCAACTGCTGTAAGGGTGGCAATAGTACGCCTGTGTTCGTTTGCCGCCGAAAACTGATTTTTCTATTCCGAGCGCGTCGGCAAATTCTGAACCGTTATCAACAGTTATTGTTTTAAACACTTTCGGGAAAAGTTTTCGGAAATTCTTTTCAAGTTTATCAAGCGCAGATACAACACATTCCGCCGACTTTGACTTTATAGGTATAACAATTTCGTTTCGGGTTTTCCTCTCCGATAATACAAGAAGCGTCTTTTTTGTTTTCTTTTTACCTTCTACGCAGTCCATTTCCCAATGCCCGAATTCTTCACGCGTTAAAATATCTTCCGGGCGGTTCTCTATGCTTTCGCCCGCTGAACGGCGTTTTTGTTTTACTCTGTGATAATGTCGGCTTGATTTCTTTCCCTTTACGGGTAGATTTTTATTTGTGAGATGAAGGAAAATTCCTTTTTCAATATAGCTGTAAAAGGTACTTACGCATATAGTTGTCTTAAAGACAATTCCTTTTGCTTTTATTTCGCCCAAAACGGCGGCGGGTGAATACTTTTCCTTTATTATTTTATTTTCTATGTATTGTGCGAATTCTAAATCTGCACCGATTTTTAATTCCGCACCTTTGGCGGCTAAATTTTCGCGGTATTTGCTTTGTGCTATGTCGGGGCTGTATCTTTCTTCGGTTGTATAGTCTGTGTTTAAATGCTCATATCGTCCCCGCTTGATTTCTCTATATACAGACGATATATGTTTATGAAGGAAAACGGCAATTTCAGACGGCTTTTTACCCGCTTTCAAGTAAGCTTCTAATTGTAATCTGTCATTTTCCGAAAAGTGTTTGAATTTCCGCATTGCTATTTCCTCCAATATAAAAGCAGCCCCCGAATTTTTGGGACTGCTTAAAGAATTATTTGTCGTTCGCGGCTATATCTGCCCGTATAAGCTGTTTAATATAACCCGCCTTATTTGGTACGCTTTCAAGCTTTTTTATAATGTCGGCTTCTGTTGTGGTTATGCAATCAATTTTAAATTGCTTTTTATACTTCTTTGCGTACCGTTCTTGTGGTGTTAATTTTCTTTCCATTGCAAGCCCTCCGTTAAAATATATTATTTTCGGCAATATATTTTTTTACATCGTCTATTGTTTTACAAATTTCCTTCGGAACGCTATAAGAAACACCAAGCTTTGAAATGTCAGTTTTAATGTTCCAAGTGTTCGCCGTTTCCGTTATGGTATAAATGTGTTTGCCTTTTTCGATTTTCATTTTCTGCTTACCTCCTATCCGGCATATTGACTTTTTTATATAAATATGCTATAATAGGGCTTATGAGGGGCGGAAGCTTCCGCCCTCTCTGCCTTTTAGCATTTACTTGCTATTTGGTTTAGCCTTGCTTGATGTCGGCTTTTTAAGTGTTATTGTAACTTTAACATTTTGAACGGTGTTGTTACTTTCAACTGCTTTTGCCAAGTCTTGCAGGGCTTTTGTTATGTTCTGCATTTTTTGTTTCCTCCTTTCCTTACCTTATGTATATATTATATCATAGTCGTACACCTATGTCAATACCTTTTGCGAAAAAAGTTTAAAAAAATACAAAAATTTCGGGCTTGAATTTATCAACGCCCGATTTATTGTTCTTCTGCGTCTTCCTCCGAAAGAAGCCACGACAATTCAACTTTTAACACTTTTGAAAATACCTTTAATTCGTAGTCGGTAACAAAGCGCGTTCCGATTTCTATTCTTGAAATGCTGTCCCGCTCTATAATTACGCCGTTGATTTGCATTTGCGCGGCAAGGTCTGCTTGTGTTAATCTGCGCTTGAAGCGTGCTTCGCGTATTCGGTTGCCGCATATATTCTTTTTGCCGTTAAAATCATAAATTTTCATTTTACCCCTTCTTTCTGCTTTATGCAATGTGTTAAAGTTCAGCACTATTCTTGACTTTAACACATTTTTAGTATATAATTGTGTTAAAGATAAGAAGCGAAAACATTTTAATGTAAATGAAACATATATTTATAATTTGTTCATAAAATATTAAATGTAGTGCTTATTAAATTTTATAATAATGCGGGAAGTTTGAAAATGGAGTACAGAAGAATTCTATATTTTGCAGAAAGCAAGACATATAAACAAAAAACGCTTGTTAATAATGCCGTACTTTTCGCCAAGAATTAAAGGAAGGTACAAAATGAAGCACATTAAAAAATACATATTTGATTTATTAGACCCAACCGAACAAGAAAGCAAGATTGAAAGATACATCGACATTTTTATTATATCTTTGATTATATTAAATGTTGTTATGGTAATTGCTGATACATTCAAATTGCCGCAATACATTAAGGATATATTTAATGTTTTAGAAGTCTTTTCCGTGGTAGTATTCACGATTGAATATTTATTAAGGTTGTGGACTTCAAATTATCTATATCCGGGCTTATCCGCTCCAAAAGCTTGCATTAAATATATTTTTTCCTTTATGGCCGTAATTGATTTATTGGCAATATTGCCTTTTTACCTACCGTTTATATTCCCGATTGATTTAAGGGTATTAAGAACAATTCGGGTAATACGGTTGTTCAGATTATTTAAGGTGAACCGATACACAAATTCACTTTCTATAATTGCAAAGGTGTTTAAAAGCAAAGCAAGTCAACTTATTTCTTCGGTTTTTGTCGTCGGGCTGTTAATGATTATTTCGTCCGTGCTTATGTATAGTATTGAAAACCCTGTGCAACCCGAAGTATTTAAAAATGCGTTTTCGGGTTTGTGGTGGGCTGTTGCTACATTTACGACGGTCGGCTACGGCGATATTTACCCGATAACCGGGGCGGGCAAGATATTAAGCGCGATAATTGCTATGTTGGGAATTGGGCTTGTTGCAGTTCCTACGGGTATTATTTCGGCGGGCTTTATAGAAAATATTTCAGATGAAAAGGAAGAAGAAAAGCATTATTGCCCTTACTGTGGTAAAAAGATTGATTGAATTATTAAAGGCGACGGAATTTCCGCCGCCTTGTATTTTTATTTGCCCGTAATATATCGTATTGCATTACGAACCATAATTGCAACGTCGCCGCGTTTGATATTATCGTTCGGGCGGAAGTTGCCGTTGCCGTCGCCGTTCACAACGCCCATTTTCAAAAGGTCGTTTATGTGTGCTTCGGCGTAATGGCCTTTGGTGTCTTTGAATTCTGCCACGCTGTTTCCCTCCTTAATTTTATTTTTGAAGTTCTGCCACGCTGTTTCGTTTACATACATAGCGGGGCATAACTTGCCCGTTACGTCGTAATGGCGTATAACCTTATCAAGCGGAATTCCGTATTTATTCATAAGGTATCTTATTAGGTCAATCGTGTTATTAACCGTTTCGGGTTCTATATACAGATTTCCGGCGGTGTCTTTTTTACAGCACATTTCAATACCTATACTATTTGAATTTGTGCATACCTTGTAAAAGGAATGTCCGCCGCTGCCTTGAAGCCCTCCGCCGCAATGCCAAGCTTTGTTTTTATCCTCTACGCATTGCCATATACTTTTACTATCCACAAAGTAAGAAGCGGAAGCGGAAAGCTTTTCACGGGCGAAATAATCAACATTATTTTTTGCTGTTCCTGTCGCGCCCGTATAATGAACAACAATAAAGGTATTCTTTTTATTGCTCATAGCCGTATAATTGTACGGCGTTAATTTCTGTTGAATTTGTAACATTGTTTTACCTCTATTCCTTATCTGTTTTTGATTTCACCGCGTCCGCCGCAACTTCAAGCCCTTTAATTAAAAATTGCGGAACGTCCACGCCGACAAGTACCAAGTTTTCAAGAATGGAACGAATTTCATTTATTAAAAATGTCGCAAGGGTGAACCAACCGAGCATTTCAACAAAGGCAAGATTTACGCCGATGTTATTTCCCATACTTTCAAACGATATAGCAATAAAGAAGGCAAGAGCAATAACAACCCAATACCCAACCTTTTTTACAATACCTTTAACGCCTTTGTTTGAATTTTCGGTATGTGAAAACCGAGCCTTTGCAATGCCTGTTATGTAGTCAACCACATTCAGCACAAAAAAAGCAAAGAATAAGAACCAATATTCGCCGAAGGTCGCCGCAAAAAGAGTTACGGCCGCCGCCCATAGTGTATTGATTTTTGTTATAATCTTCTCCACAGTGTTTATTCCTCCGATTTAATTAAATTTTCGTGTCCCTTTTGGGTAAGGATTTTTGCAACCGCTTCTTTGAGTGAAGCGGGGACTTTCGCATACGTCGTATTACCGCGTATAATTCGATTTGCCAAAAAAGCCGCCATAATTATTCACCTCCCGCAACTGCTGCAATAACTTCTTCAAGGGCTGCGCCCATAAGTTCGCTATCTG
>JAQXIJ010000038.1 GCA_029007725.1 Bacillota bacterium
AGTACAGCTACCTTACCGCTGCTGCCTACAGATGTATCATCTGTGCCGTCTGCATACCAGTCAGCTGATGTGATCTTGTACTGAACCTGCTCACCCTTTGAAGTGCTGAGGCTTGATTCTTCTCTTGCAGTTTGTGTAATAGTTGCTGTTACAACGTAAGCGTCGAACTTATCTGACAGGATTGTCTTGAAGTCTCTGTCTTTCTTACCGTCCAACTGCTCATATGTATTACCTGTGAGGTTGTACTCTGTAACGCCGAGATTAGGTGTTGTCAAAGCATTGTAAAGCATCTGAGCAACCTGACCTCTTGTCAGCTTTGTATCTGTAGAAGCTGAGATGCCCTTTGAGATGCCTGTCTGTGAAGCCAAAGCAACATAGCCTGTAGGCCAACCGCCATTGTTTGCAGCGTAGTCGCCGTAGCCTGTGATGCAGTCAAGCATTTTGCACATCTGAGCGAAAGTTACGTTCTCCTGCGGAGCGAACTCTGTATTGCTCATACCTGCGATAAAGCCCTGAGCTACACCGATGTTTACATAACCTGTAGCCCAAGATGCCTCTGTGTTAACATCTGTGAACTGAGAAGTTCCGGCTGAAGCTTTAGCATCTTCTGCCATGTTAAGAGCGCCGACAATCATTGTTGCAGCTTCTGCTCTTGTAATTTCGCCTTCCGGCTTGAATGTACCGTCTGTGTAGCCGGTAACAATTCCCAATGCTGAAAGAACATCAACTGCTTCAGCATATGCTGCTGTATCTGCTACATCTGAAAAGCTTGATGCGTTAACCGCAACCAAGGAGCTCACTGACATAGCCAAAGCGATAACAGCGGAAATTACTTTTTTGAAATTCTTCATAATTTCAAATCCTCCCTTATTTTTCTATTGAAAGGGTGTGTTCAGTGTTCCGAGTGCACCCTTTCTTTCACTTCGGAAACGCGTGTGTCAAGCTGACGGTACAGCTTAACTATGCATTGATTATATCACCGAAATTCCGGCTCGTCAATGCAAATTTTGCAGTTGTAATATAACTGTAAAATAGGTGTTATACAAGAATATTTATGTAATTTTACGTAAAAGGTGTAAAATCTTTATAATATTCCAATACCCATTATGCGATTATACTCCAACCATACTTAAATATTTTACCCCTTTATCCCTCTGTTGTCAAGGATTTTATGCAAATATTATAGATTTGTTTGTTTTTTTTTAAACGTCTGATGGATGTTTTGGTTAAACTGCCCAATCACGCTTTTTTTCAGCGCAAAGCTATAATTATTTTTATTATTGTAATTTGCGTGTAAATAGTGTATAATAGTATTAATTATTTAAATAGGAAGAAACTTTACATAAGGAGAATTGTATGTTTGACAAATTAGAAGCACTTGAGGAGCGTCTGGAGTTTGTGACGCAGAAGCTTTCGGACCCCGAAACAATAGCAGACCAGGAGGAATTTCGCAAATACTGCAAGGAGAACTCTGACCTTACGCCGATAATCGATAAATACCACGAATATAAGAGCTTTAAAAGCACCATCACGGAATGCAAGGAAATTTTGTCCGGCGGCGACAAAGAGCTTGAGGAACTGGCGCGTTCAGAGCTTGACGAGGCACAGCAAGGGCTCGAAAAATGCTCCGACGAGCTGAAAATTTTGCTTTTGCCCAAGGATCCCAACGATGAAAAAAACGTTATTATAGAAATTCGCGGCGGCACAGGCGGCGAGGAAGCAGCGCTTTTCGCAGCGGATTTGTTCAGAATGTACACCATGTATGCCGAGTCGAAACAGTGGAAAACCGAAATTCTTTCTTCAAATCCAACCGACATAGGCGGTTACAAGGAAGTTACTTTTTCTGTGACCGGGCAAGGCGCATATTCACGCCTTAAATTTGAAAGCGGTGTTCACCGTGTTCAGCGTGTTCCTACAACCGAATCGCAAGGCAGAATCCAAACCTCTGCCGCAACTGTTGCGGTTTTGCCCGAGGTCGAAGAGGTTGAGGTCGACATCAATCCGAACGACCTCAGAATCGACGTTTTCCGCGCAGGCGGTCCCGGCGGTCAGTGCGTAAACACAACCGATTCCGCCGTCCGCATTACTCATCTGCCAACTGGAATAGTTGTTTCGTGCCAGGACGAAAAATCCCAGTTTAAGAACAAGGACAAAGCAATGAAAATTCTGCGTTCGAGAATTTATGAGGTGATGGAGGCGGAGCGCCATTCACAGATTGCAGACGAAAGGAAGTCGCAGATAGGCTCGGGAGACCGTAGCGAACGAATCAGGACCTACAACTTTCCGCAGAGCCGCGTGACCGACCACAGAATAAATCTTACATTATATAAATTAGAACAGATTCTAGACGGCTCTCTCGACGAGCTGATAGACGCACTTGTTACTGCTGATCAAACCGCAAAAATGGCAGGAAATAACTAAATTTCAGGAGGGAAATCAATGAAAAATTATCCGTATAACAAAATCTATCACCTGCACGACTTAAAGGAAATGATGAACTACACTGCTGAGCATTTTAAAAACGACATAGCATTTCAATACATGAGAGGCAGCAAAAAAATGGCGGTGACCTTTGACGAATTCCGCGGCGACACATTTGCCTTTGCCGCATATCTGAACACACTTTCAAAGAACAGCCGTAAGATCGCGCTCATCGGAGAAAACAGCTACGAATGGATTGTATGCTACATTGCGGCGGTAATTTCTGGCAAAATCATTGTTCCCATTGATAAGGAGTTGAAATCCGCCGAGGCAGCGCATCTGGTGCGCGAGTGTAGTGCGGATATGGTGATTTACTCTGCAAAAAATAAGGATATTCTTGAAGAATTTAACGAAGCCGAACTTTCCGACACGCTCTGCCTTGACGACTTTGCACTGGCGCTGACAACAGGCTCCGAAGCCAGTGCGGAATTTGCCGTTTCGGACGAACCCTGCAACGTTGAGGCAACATGCGCTATAATTTTCACCTCCGGAACAACCGGCGAGCCGAAGGGTGTTATGCTGTGCCAGCGCAATCTGATGACCGACATGATCCGCTCACTTGAAACCCTACGCATTCCAAAGGGCACTGTTGCGGTTTTGCCGTTTAACCACACATTCGGCTTTATGGCGTGCGTCTTGTGCCAAATTTATGTTGGATTCCCGGTTTTCATAAACAGTAGTCTTCGCTATGTTCTTCGCGACATCAAGGAGGCAAAGCCCGGACATATTTCGGTTGTTCCGCTGTTTGTCGAAAGCTTCTATAAGGGCATTTGGAAAAACGCACGCAAATCGGGCAAGGAAAAAGCGCTTAAAGCACTGATTGCTGCGAGCAATGCAATGCGCAAGGTTGGCATCGATATGCGTCGAAAGCTGTTTAAATCGGTACTCGACGGCTTCGGAGGCAATCTTGAAATGATTATAACCGGTGGTGCGCCGATTTCCGGCGAGCTGATAAAAGGCTTTGAGGATTTCGGCATTACCGTCATAAACGGCTTTGGTATTACCGAATGTTCGCCGATTGTTGCAATTAACCGTGACAAATGGATTAAGCCGGGCAGTGTCGGTCAGCACATCAACACTATTCAGGTCAAGACAATAAACGAGGACGAAAATGGGAATGGCGAAATCTGTGTCAAGGGCGACATTGTTATGCAGGGCTATTATAACAAACCGGAGGCAACCGCCGAGGCATTCATCGACGGCTGGTTCAAAACCGGCGATATCGGCAGGATTGACAAGGACGGATTTGTGTTTATAAACGGCAGAAAAAAGAATCTGATTATCCTTGAAAACGGCAAAAATGTTTCGCCGGAGGAGCTCGAATACCTCATCGGCAAAATTGATGGCGTTGACGAGGTTTTGGTTTATTCCGAAGACTCTCTGATTACCGCCGAGGTTTACGCCGAGGACATGAGCAAAAAAGACGCCATTACCGACGCAATCAAAAACAAGCTTAATCCGACAATCGCATCATACAAGCAGATCAGAAAAGTTAAGTTCCGCGCGACGGAATTTGAAAAGACATCGACGAAGAAAATCAAAAGATAACAAAAACCGATGCATATTATAAATGCATCGGTTTTTTGTTATTATAAATTTGTTATTATAAATAGGAAACTATCCGAAAAATTTTCTGTCCAGATTTCTGTACTGAATGGCTTCAGCAATGTGTGCGGCGGTTATTTTTTCCTCACCGGCAAGGTCTGCTATTGTCCGTGCCACCTTCAATATCCGCGAATGTGCGCGCGCCGACAACCCCAGCCTGTCAAACGCCATTTTTAAAATATTGTTTTCCGCTTCGCCGAGACAGCAGAATTTGTCAATCATTCCTGCTGTTAACTGCGCATTTGAATATATTTTGTACTCCTTATAACGCTCTCGTTGAATTTCGCGCGCCTTGTTGACGCGTTTTTTTATTTCCGCCGATGTTTCGCCCTTTTCCGTTTTGCTTAAATCGTTATAGTCTACTCCGGCAACCTCAACCTGAATGTCAATTCGATCCAGCAGCGGTCCAGAAATTCGCGAGTGATACTGATGAATCTGCGCCGGAGTACATGTGCATTTTCTGCGTGTATCTCCCAAATAGCCACATTTACACGGATTCATGCTGGCAATCAGCATAAGATTACACGGATAGGTCAGCGTCGCGTTCACGCGAGAAATTGTCACCTTTCCGTCTTCAAGCGGCTGTCGCATCACCTCCAGAACATCACGGCGAAATTCCGGCAATTCATCCAAAAACAGCACACCGTTGTGTGCAAGCGATAGTTCTCCCGGTCTTGGAATAGTTCCGCCGCCCGAAAGTCCGACAGCAGAAATTGTATGATGCGGATTTCTGAAAGGTCTTTTGGTAATAAGCGGTGAATCCTCCGGAAGTATTCCTGCTATTGAGTGAATTTTTGAAACCTCAAGTGCTTCTTCAAAGGACAAATCCGGCAATATAGACGGCATACGCTGTGCAAGCATTGTTTTTCCCGTTCCGGGAGAGCCTATAAGCAGTACATTGTGATTACCCGCTGCAGCTATTTCAAGTGCTCTTTTCGCGCTTTCCTGACCCTTTACATCACAAAAATCAAGCAGACTGTCCGTCCCATGCGCAAACAGTTCACCGACATCGGTAACATACCGCTCAATCGGCTCCTCTCCTTTAAGATGGCGCAAAAGCTCGCTGAGCTTTGAAACCGGATAAATATTTACGCCTTCAATCACGGCTGCTTCCCTTGCATTGACTGCCGGAGCAAAAAAGTCACGGCAGCCCTTATTATAAGCCGAAATCACCATTGGCAAAACGCCCGCTACATGGTTTACACTTCCGTCTAGGGACAACTCTCCTATGAACACAGCATTTTCGGGCAGCGGAACCTGTCCAGTTGCGCCCAAAATAGCCGCCGCCATAGGCAAATCATATCCTGGCCCCTCTTTTTTAAGAGAAGCCGGAGCAAGATTTATTATAATTTTTTTTGTCGGAAACACGTATCCGGAATTTTTTATTCCCGAGCGAATGCGCTCTTTGGATTCCTTAACTGCCGCATCGGGCAGACCGACGATATCAAAGGACGGCAAGCCATTTCCAACATCCGCTTCAACCGCAACCATAAAGCCGTCAACGCCCATAAGTCCGACGGCATTTACTCTGGATAACATTCCTTCACCCTCTTATTCTTTTTCGGCTTTTTTCATAGTCTTGTGCCGACAGGACTTTGTCGCCAGCTTCCAGCCATCTATTCCGCTTGTCTGAATGGCAGTAAACATGCGCTTTTTCAATCCCGGATTAACTGTCTTGTCAATCTGCGCCAAAATATCCTTAACTTCGGCTCGCTTTGTTGCACCATCAACCGGGCACGAACTTTTAAGCACCGGAATATCAAGGCGCCTAACAGTGCCCTTTATGTCACCCTCTTTGACATATATCAGCGGACGAATGCAATATATATCGCTTCTGTCAAGGTATGTAATCGGTGAAAAACAGTTTATTCTGCCCTCGTACATAAGGCTCAGCAAAAAGGTTTCAAGCACGTCATCATTGTGATGTCCGAGTGCAATCCGGCGGCAACCTTGTGAAATTGCAAGTTCGTTCAACGCGCCGCGGCGCATTTTTGCGCACAGTGAGCACGGATTTTCTTCCTTGCGGTAGTCAAAAATCACCTCTGCAATGTTTGTTGGCTTTACTATATATTCAACTCCGAGGTCGTCACAATATTTTTGAATTTTGGAATAGTCCGCCTTGTAACCCATGTCGAGCGTTAATCCGACAACGGTAAATTTTTTCGGATAATAGCGCGAAAGATTCGCCAGCGCACCCAAAAGCACAAGGCTGTCCTTGCCGCCTGAAACGCCGACGGCAACTTTGTCACCGTCCTCTATCATGTTGTAATCTTCAACAGCCTTTCTCACACAGCTGATAATTCTCTTCATTATTTCGCATCCTTAAGTAAATCCTTATTTTTTATCACGTAATCCGCTCCCGAAATTACTGTAATGGCAACCGACAGCCAGACCAAAATATTTGTTATAAGTGCCGCCGTGGGTTCGGGGCAGAATGGGTACAGCAGAATTATCGCCGCGATAATCGCCACCATTTGAAAAATTGTCTTGATTTTTCCCCACACAGAAGCCGCGATAACCTTACCCTCGCCAGCTGCAACAAGCCGTATCCCGGCAACGATAAATTCACGCGTCATTATAATCATAACCGCCCAAGCCGAGGCTCTGCCGAAGCTCATCAGTCCCAAAAATGCTGCAGTTGTCAGCATTTTATCGGCAAGCGGATCCATAAATTTACCAAAATTTGTTATCTGATTAAAATTCCGCGCAATATAGCCGTCCAACGCGTCAGTAACCGACGCAGCGACAAATAGTACCAGTGCAAGCGTCACATACACCGGATTTTTTATATCCAGCATAAGAAACAGCATAAAAAACGGCACCATTATAATCCTCAAAACGGTCAGCTTGTTTGCTGTAGTCATAAAAATCACCCTTTCACTATATCGGTGCAAAAGCACTATCCTTCGATCTGTTTGCCTGTCAAATCGTATTCGTCGGCATCCAGAATTTCAACCTTTACAAAAGTCCCGACTTCCACCTCATCTTCCGCTGCAAAGTATACGGTGGAATCAACGCCAATGCTGTCGGCATAGCTTCTGCCAAAGTACATATAGCTGCACTCGTCATAGCCCTCACAAAGCACCTCAATTGTGCTGCCGATTTTTTCTTTATTTTTTTCAAGCGAAATCTGCTGCTGAATCGCCATTAACCTATCGCGCCGGTCATTTTTTGTTTCTTCGTCAATCTGACCGTCAAAGCCTGCCGCCGGCGTATTTTCTTCCCGAGAGTATGCAAAAACTCCCACTCTGTCCATCCTAGCTTCCTCTATAAATTCGCAAAGCTCACAAAACTGCTCCTCGGTTTCACCCGGGAACCCAACAATTATCGATGTTCTTATAACCGCGTCCGGCATTTTTTCGCGGATCATTGCGATTTTCCCGACAATCTCGTCTTTGTTTGTTCTGCGAGCCATTCTGCGCAGAATATCGTTGTTAATATGCTGAATCGGCATATCGATATAGTGGCATATTTTTTCGTTTTTCGCCATAACGTCAATCAGGCTTTCGGTTATCGCCTCGGTATAGTAATAGTGCACCCTAATCCACCTTATACCGTCGACTTTGCAAAGGCGCACAAGCAGTCTGTCAAGCGAAAATTCACCGTATATATCAACACCGTAGCGTGTGGTGTCCTGAGCAATTAGAATCAGCTCTTTTACGCCGCTTTTTGCAAGCTCCTCAGCCTCGCTCACTATATCCTCGATTTTTCTGCTTCTAAAATGTCCGCGAATCATCGGGATAGCACAATATGTGCAGTTGTTGTCGCAGCCATCCGCAATCTTTAGGTATGCTACATACGACGGTGTAGTCAAAATTCTCGGCAGATTTTCCGCAATATCGCAGTTCTGATGCCCCCAAAGGCTAACATATCCGCCTTTGTCCGCCTTTTCGATAACCTCGGCGATTTTGTCAAAATCTCCCGCGCCCACAACCGCGTCAACCTCCGGCAGCTGCTCCTTTATCTCCTCATGATAGCGCTCAGCAAGGCAGCCAGTAGCAATCAAAATGCGGCATTTCCCACTCTTTTTATACTCCGACATCTCCAAAATCGCGTCTATTGACTCCTGCTTTGCCGGGTCAATGAAGCCGCATGTGTTTACCACAATCACCTCCGCTTCCTGCGGATTTTGCACGATCTCATGACCTTTTTCTGACAAAATTCCGAGCATGGTTTCGGCGTCGGTCTGATTTTTCGGACATCCCAAAGATACCATTCCAATTTTCATATAATTCTCCATTCCTCCATAGTCGTGCCTATTCAAGGCTTTGCGCCGTAATCTGCTCAATGCAATGCTTTATGTCGCCGAAGCCGTAGCCGCGGTACATAAAATAGCGGATAGTTTTGTCGATGCTCTTTTTTTCAAAATTTCCGCCGAGCTTTTTTTCAATCAGTGGCAAAAGCACATCAGTTTCATCGTCAACCAATCCATCAAGCGCCGCTTGGGCACATTCGTCCGCTATGCCCTTTGCCGAAAGCTCCCGGCGTATGCGTCGCTTGCCGTATTTTTTTAGTTTTTTCAGGTCGCGTGCGAGCCGCTCGGCATAATCAGCATCATTTATAAAGCTGTATCTTTTTAAAAAGTCGGTTATTTCGGTAAGATCCTCTTCTTTTGCACCGGCGCGCAAGAGCTTGTCTCGCAGTTCCTTTTCGGAATGAGCCCGAAATTCAAGCAACCGCAGAGCCTTATCCTTTGCCTGCTGAAAGGTAAGCTCTTTTTTTCCCTTAATCATATTCTGAAGTAGTCAAACAGCTGACCGAAATCGACAGAGGCAATTTGTCTGTTTTCGTACTGTTGGAACAGATTGTGATAGCCCGACTGAATCTGTTCCGAGCCGACACCGTATTTTATCGACATATATGCCTCCATGTATGCCGACAGGTGATCGCAGGCCCTTATAAGCTCACCGTCAATCGGCAAAAATTCGTCACTGTTATATTTTTCGTTTATCTCATCCGATGAAAC
This sequence comes from Bacillota bacterium, assembly GCA_029007725.1. Classification (GTDB taxonomy): domain Bacteria; phylum Bacillota; class Clostridia; order UBA1381; family UBA1381; genus UBA1738. The sequence continues at coordinate 9,053 of JAQXIJ010000038.1, forward strand.
CTGCACAATCGCAGAGTCAATCGTAATTTTTGACTTAAATTCATCAACGGTATAAAACTCGATTTCCTTTTTTATTTCCGGAGTGACAAGCGGATAGATTACCTTGTGCATCTGCTCATCCTCAATCTCCTTTATTATATCGTCAAGACCTTTTACCGAGGTTTTTACCGGAGAAACAATGTCGCGTGTCAGTACCTCGGGGATATCGTGGAACAGTCCGCCGAAAAAGTTGTTTACAAGCCGTTTGGCGCAAGCATTGCATTCAAGCGCAGTCATGTATGACAAAATAGCAACGATCAGCATATGTCCCATGACCGAAGTTTGCGGCATTCTGACCGCGCGCGACCAGCGCTGCTGATAGCGCAGCTTACCGATAAGTGACAAAAATTTCTGCAAATCATGATTTGTCGCAAACTTCGAAAATCCGCTAAATGTATTGCACGCGTCAAGTCCCTTTTCAACCTCAAGCTTAACCTGTTCTATGTCATACGTCTTGAGGTTCTGCGGATAGATTACCTCAAACTCCCAATGCGTCGCATAATAGTGAGCTGCACGCAAAATCTGTTTTTCCTTTTTTGCATATTCCGGATCGCTTAAATAGCGCCGCATTTTGCCGTAAAAATCACCCTTTAGACCCTCAATCTGACCTTCTAACTGATTTAGTACCCATTCGTTGATTTGTCTGCCCTTTTCCTTCATAAGCGAGTGGTACACCGGCGGTTTTATGTCGGTAAGGACTATCCTGTGCAAAAATTCGAATATTCCACCCTCAAGCAGCTTAAGTGCGTCATAGTTTCCGTCACCCTCGCATTTTGCAAGAACATATGCGTACACCATTTTGTGTGCCTGCTTGTCAAGTTCTGAAAAGCCGTTCCACGGCCGAATATGATCATTCCAGCGCTGTATTGACGCTGCAACGTGTATCAACGAAATCAAAGATTTTCTAATCACACAGAGTCCCTCCTTAAAAATGATTATAGATATTATAATTATATCACAACTCATACTTAAAGGTCAATAGTCGCTTTCAGTAAATGCGCACGCTTTAAATTATATAATTAAATGCGAAAAGATTTTAAACGTCTTTTCGCATTATTTTTTTTACTTTTGGAGGTGTTAAACACTATGGCAAGAAAAAAATACAAGCTTCTTTCATATGACGATAGAAAGCGGCTTGAAGTGATGTACTTGAACAACGAACGCCCTTCGGTCATCGCCGCAAAATTGGGCGTTCATACTGCAACAGTTTACAAGGAATTGCAACGCGGCAGCACGGGCAAATTTGACAAGAATTTGCGTTCGGAGTATTCCGCAGAAATTGCACAGCGCACAATTACGGAAAGTTTGAAAAATCGCGGACGCACTCTTGAAGAAGCAGAGCCGCAATCGCAACGGGCTATT
>JAQXIJ010000039.1 GCA_029007725.1 Bacillota bacterium
GCTTGCGCTTCAGCTCTTGTTCTATAGTGCTTATGATGTACAAGTTCACATTTGAGACAACTGAAAAAATTTTCTGCTACAGCGTTATCATATGGATCGCCCTTTCCTGACATGCTTTGAGTAATGTTATGTTTGGCTAAACCGATATGTCCATGCTCGCGAAACACGCTTCACAGATTGATGAAGCTGCACAATATACATTCCATACGCAAAAAGGCATATAAAATCACCACAAATTCCAAGCATAGTTGTCTCAAATGTGAACTTGTACATCATAAGCACTATAGAACAAGGTCTGAAGCGCAATCTGATATTTTTTCATATATCGAGGCTTACAATGCCGTACGGCCTCAATCGGCACTTAATTTGCTGTATCCGCTTGCATACGAGCACCTGCTGAGCGTTTATGGCATATGCGTTGCTTGAAAATGAGGAGCCGATATGATAGGCTTTTGCCGTGGCGAGCCGCCCTTGGGGCTGTTTCGTTCTTTCGCCGTATCATCACGCCGGCAGAGGTCGCCCACAAGCAAACCGTGAAATAAATGCAGCTACTTCTGCGAAAATGAAAGAATTATTACGATTCATTCCGTTTTTTTGCAGCTTTTTACTGTCTATTTTTCTGGGAAGGCACATCACCTATCTTCTATATCTTGTTCCCTGCAACATTGAGTCTGTACTGAGTTGGCATTTGTCCTGTTTCCTTTTTAAAAGTCGAACTGAAGTATGTGGAATTTTCATATCCCACCATATCAGCGATTTCATATATCTTATAATCCGACTGTTCAAGAAGTCTTTTTGCTTCTCCAATTCTTGTTGCCGTTATATAATCTTTTATGGTCATCTTTGCTTCTCTACTGAAAATTGCACTCAAATAACATGGTGAAACATACACCTTCCCCGCAATCTCTCCAAGTGACAAATTTTTTTCATTATAATGATGATGTATGATTTTCTTTACTGTTTCCACAAGCATTATCGTCTTCTGATCTCGACTGTATCCTATAACTCTTATCGCCGATTCTGTAACTTCAGTGAGAAGTTCCTGTAAATCCTGAAGCATTGTACAATCCATAATTTTTTGCCAAACAGAATTTTCTCTGAATAATTCCATAGGATTTTGACCGACATCAAACATAGATTTAGACAGGCAAGTGCAAAATTCATAAACACACTGTCTTGCAACATCAATACTTATATTATTGTCTCTCATGGTACTAAATAAATAACCGAGCACTTCAAAAGCTTTCTCTCTTGATGCGATTTTTATTGCATCCATATATTTTTTTACCTGCTCTTGGTCTATTTCTATGCCCTCTCTATAGGGTTCTACCTCTTTTATATAGACTGTTTGATTTTCGCCTAAAGTAAATCTATATTTTAATGCTTCCTCAGCTCCATTATATGAATTTTTTATATCGGAATAACGTGTAACAACACGTCCTATTCCAATAAAATATCCTGAAATATCGTTATATTTCATAAAATTGCTTATTAAACCAGCAACAGAAAACACTTTGTCAACAATGTCTTCTTCCTCCTTGCTGTCATCAAATTCAAAAATATATGTATACTTGTTTTTTTCAAAAAACGGAACATTTTCAACGCCCCTTGAAAAAAAGATGGACTCATGGATATGCTGAAAGCAATTAAAACTGTTAAAATCATCGTCAGTATAAGTAATTGATACAATCATTGATACATATTTTTTCCCTGTTGCAATAAAACCAAAACGGTCAAGATCCTGAACTGAGCCTGAAGCCAGCATATTGAAAAACCAATCTTTTAAAAATATTCGGCTCTCATGTATATATTTTTGAAAATCCTCAAACGTTATGCGTTTTTTCTTTTCTTCTATCAAAGCCGACTCAACATCTTTTACCTCATTCATCAGTTGGTCATGAGAAATAGGTTTGAGAATATACTTGCTGATATTAAGTTCAATGGCTTTCTTTGCATAGTCAAACAGGTTATAACTTGTCAAGAATATTATTCCGATGTCATGCATCAAAAGATTAAGCTTGTTTGCAAGCCAAATCCCATCATATTTAGGCATCATTATATCTGAAATTACAATATCCGGTTTTAATATTTGTATTTTCTCCAATGCTTCTTTGCCATCGCATGCGGATCCGACAACCTCCATTCCTACCGATTCCCATTCCATTGAGACAATATCTTCACGGCACAGTTCTTCATCTTCTGCTACAAATATCTTCATATTCTTTCATCTCCTATACAGACAACTGCTATAAGACCGCCCTCATCATTTTCGAAATATTTAAGCCCATATTCTTGACCAAAATACAGCTTGATTCTTTGGTTTACGTTTGTTGTTCCGTATTTATTGCTCTGTTCAGAATTATTTATTGCTTTATTGAGTTCTTCTACATTAGTTCCGTATCCGTTATCATATACTTTAAGATATATCTTCCCATTCTCACGATATCCCGTAATATGTATCACACCCACATAATCTATATCCTTAAATGCATGAATAATACAGTTTTCCACCAGTGGCTGGAGCGTCAACTTTAAAATTTTGTTATCCATTATGTCCGGATTTATATCCACCGTCATTTTATACTTACCCTTAAAGCGCATATTTTGTATAACAAAATAACTTTTAACGTGTTCTATTTCATTTTTAATTGTTGTATATTCCTTTCCATCATTCAACGAATGCTTAAAAAAATGTGAAAGAGCAAGAACTACCTCTTCAATATCCGTAGCTTTGTACCTACGCGCCATACAGCTTATAGCATTAAGTGTATTATATAGGAAATGTGGATTTATCTGTGCCTGCAGCAGTTTAAATCGTGCCATTTGCTGCTGTTCATGTAAAGTTGTTATGTCATCAATAAGATTGTGAAGTGTGCTAATCAGCGTATTGAATGCCTTTGCCACGGTTCCAACTTCATCATCTGTTATAGGTTCAATAGCTTTATTGCTTCGCAGATCGTAACTACCAATGTTTTTTGCAAGAATGCGAATCGGTTTTGATATAAATTTTGATACAGAATATAGCACTATGCAAATAAGCAAAATAGCAATAGCGATCATGACAGTAACAAATTTGGCAATAACTCTAGCAGATGATTGAATTTCTTTCTCCGGAATCATACTGGTAATATTTATATTACCCCTTCCAATCGGTATGCTGTAAATCCAGCTTTTTATATTTCCCAGTCTAACTCCTATGACGAATGGTTGTTTTTCCTTTATTTTTCTGAAGTATGCGGTATTATTTTTTAGTTCTGAAATGTACTTGTTTTGTTGTGTATTAATGATACTTGACTCTGTTGTAAGAAAAACCTTTCCTGTTTTTCCTATAGTAAGCTTATCAATCCTTTCAGTAAAATCCGAAACCAAAATTTTCGCCCTTACAACTGCAATAGGCTGACAGTTAGTTGCATTTAGAATCGCTTTGCTAACCATTATATAACTGTTTCTATTCAGATCGTTATAGTACACATCCCACCGTGTTTTATCTGGACTCTTCAATACATTCTGATACCAAATGGCATTTTTGACAGCAGTATCAGATCGAATAACACCATTATTGTCATCTGTAGGGTAGTTATATCTTTGCAGTACATAAAGTGTAATTTGAGATATTTTATAATTATGGACATCTATAGAAAGCATGGCTTGTTTTAATTCATCAATCTCTTCTTCTGGCATAATGTTCATATGTGACCTGCAAAAATCTGTTCCGCCCAGAACATTCTGTATCTGCTTATTTGTCTGAATTGTTGCCAAAACATTTTCTACATCTTTTACCATAAGAAGCACACTCTCATGAGCCGATTGCGTTATTTGTTCTATATTATGTCTATACTCTTTTTGAATAATATTCTTTGAGTACCATGATACTGTAAATAGGCATATAACTATAAATGGTATTACAACTGCGGCATAATACTTAAATATTTTAACACCGATTGGTTTTTTAAATCTTTTACGCATTGCACTGCTTTGCTCCTTCTATTACAAAAATACCAGTCAAGTTATTACAATAACATAGTATCACATATGTATGCATAAAACAACCTTTTTCCATAAAATTGCACTATTTGTAAAAAAAATCCTTTAATCTTAAGACATGGCAAAAAAGTATAGGCTATGTCCTTATAAACATTCACTTATTACAGCGCGCCGCTTTACATAATGTTCTGATTTCCGATAAATTTTCAAATGCCATAACCTTTGCTACTGTATATTTTCCGGGCTCTGAAAATGCAGCTGTTAAATTCTTTGCCTCTACATCTGTTTTAACATCATTTAGAAGTTTTACATTAACAAGCCTTTTATCATTATACAGAACAATCGCATAAGTTAAATTACACTCTGATTCTACAGAAGAAGAAAATGTAATTTTTGTTCCGTCGCTCGTTATTTGCATTCCGCATACTTGAGCATGATCATAATCAATCCCAAGTGCTTTTTGAATTTGATTCTTTGAATATTGTGTGCTTAGATTTTTAACTGTCAAGCCACCTATAAAACCTTGTTGATAATTATTAAAACCCAGATAAATATCAAAGGATGATCCTGCATCATATGAACCGTCTGATACAATTGGCACTGCAAATAATTTATTAAACTCATTTGTCGTCTGCCATCCGAAAGTTTCTCCTATATCGACAATACTACTAAATGATCTGCCTGTATCATTCCTTAAGGCGAATTGAACATATGCGAGTCCGTCCGGCGAATAGTATTTTTGTGCATTAAATGTAACAATACATATATCACCATCATTTATACTTTCATTTATAGGAACACTTATCTTTGCATCGGATACTTTGTTATATCCCGCATAGCTGTTCATTTCAAATTTTATGCCCTCGCATTTTCCAAAAGCGTTTTGATATGCATAATGATTATTGCTGATAGTCTTGTTAAAATATTTGAATTCACCCATATCGGTTCCATTTACAGTTCCAATTGTACCATCCGAATTTTTTAACTGATTCAGCAAATCATCATTATTAATAATCTCTGTGCCGGAAGCCAGAATCTCTGCCTCCGAAACATCTTGCTCACTTTCTATATTTATGTTCAACGAACATCCGCTGTTATTATCCATATTAATTTTACGAGTAATTTCTTCTCCGTCATACTTAACCGTAATGTCATATGTTCCAAGGTATCCTCTAACAGAAAATTTACCGTTATTATCTGTTGTACCATTTTCCCTTGTGACCCATCGGTTAAGTACCAGTTCTTCCCAAACATTTGCAGCAGCCTTTTTGGTCCAGTCCGATTTAAACAGCGGAGCGTTATTTTTCCAGTGTTTTTTATCCCAAAATCCCCAAATTAAGAAGGAATTGACTTTTGGATGGCTGTATGAAACTATAAGCATATCACGCAGATGATCTGCAGCAAGCTGCTCATCATCAACATCAAGGTCATACTCAGTAACAGCCAGTTCATCTACATAGTTGCTTAAATCGCAGAGCTGATTATAGTATTCTTCTGGAGAAGCAGGTGTTCCCCCGCAATGAGTTTCAAGACCTAATCCATCCACCCGCGCTCCATTTTTTTTCAATTCTGTAATAATATCTTTAATCTTTGTCGACTGAATAGACTCTTTTCCCAAAATATTTAATTCATTTAAGTACAGTTTTGCATTTGTATTTGCAGAAGCTGTCTTAAATATATCTGCCATAAAAGATATTCCGAAGTCTGTACTTTTTGTATTTCTAAGATACCTTTCAAGTACTGGTTCGTTTATTACATCCCACTGTATAACATTGGGATATTTTTGTACCATTTCTTTAACATGGTTCAAAATCGACTCTTTTTTATCAGATGTGGTATTACCGGATGCAAGACTAAACCACGATTCTTTGTCCCAATACAAACAATGTCCTCTCATCTTTTTATTATTATCATTTAAATATTTAACAATATTATCTGCATCATTTCCTGACGAAGCGTTATATTCATCCCACTTCATAGCCCCTTCTGCCACTGCTGTATTAAAGTATTTATTGAAATACCCCTTGTATTTTATGCGATCATTATTTGAATAGTTTGTATCGCTTGTATTCCATAAAAGTTCCGTTACAGCCGTACCAAAATTGAATGCATTTCTTGTCATGTTTACAGAAACATCAGCATTTTTTACAGGATATCCGTCAGCATCCGTTACAGTTATATCTATATCTCCCTTTCGATACTGTTCTATTCTGGCGAGAGCATCCTTTCGCCAACTTGCATCTTCGCCTCGTCCTTTATACGAACCCATTTCATATCCTGTAAGATCCTCATAATTAATTAATTTTTTATAATTTATAATTGAAAAATCCGCCACCTGAATTATCTGCGGCTCATACCCTACCCAAAACACAAATTCCGATTTACTTGCCGGGAAGTCAGAAGTCACAGCAATCGGCAAATTAAATCTTTTCCACTCTGATGTAAGTATAACTTCTTCATTGAACAGCTTATCCCACGGATCATTATTTTGTTGATATATAATTCCAATCCTTGCTTCATTGTTTGTGCTATCCGTTGCCCGTGCAATAAATGATATGACGCCCACATCTCCTGCATTAAAATCACCGTATACATTAAACGGAACAGCCAAATCAAGACTACAGTCAACTTTTTTCTTTGTTTGTATCTGGAGTGTTTTTCCTTTTTCAGTTTCAATGTTCTGTGTTTTGTATTTTTCCCAATCAAACTCACCGTTTGTACCGAATTTTGAAATGAGTTGTTCGTTTGAAACTACAGTTGTTCCTCCCGAAGGTAATGATTCATACGGATCACCTGATGCCGATACAAAAGGCACAAAAATATTTATAAAACATACAGATCCCATCAAGGCGGCTAAAATTTGTTTTGCCTTCATCTTGTTACCTCCTCACCCTTACATTTTGATGTTTTTCGTCCTTTTTTGCACTTCTTTATCCAAAAAATGCGGCAGCGAAAACTACCGCATTTTGCTATTGGCTATTATTTTATTCGTTGTGCGTTTTTGTATACAGGCATCATGCTGTTTACATCATCCACCGCAAATACTTTTATCAGGTTATAATCAGATGGCGAAGAAAATTCTACTCTTCCACCGTTCAGCGATGAAAACGGTTTTACCGCATTCTCTGCTTTCACATCTTTTTTGATCTTTACGTCAACCATCTTACCATCCTTATAAAGTGCAACAATGTAATCTGAAATCTTCTCAGAAGCATCTCGTACATAAAAATCAACATTTGCATTGTCTGTATATATAATACTGTTGATTCCATCTGCCGTAATGCCTGTTAAATATTTAACGTCAGATAGATTGTAGTCACAGCCGATATCTTTTACAGTAAGATTTCCTATAAATCCGTTAGACCAATCGTTGTAACCAAGTATAATATCAAAATTGCTGCCTGCTGCATAGTCTTTGTCTGCAGTGAACGCAGCGTAAAACGTACGGTCAAACGTCCATGTTGTTTGCCAGCCAAAAGTTTCACCGCATGTAGCAACGTCTGTATCGAGCATAGCGTTGGTTGTGTCACTCATGCCGAATGAAACTCTTAAATTTTTGTTATTTTGAGAATAGTATTTTTGACCGTAAAATGAAACCAGTATAATATCACCTTGGCTTACAGGTTTACTTATAGGAATACTTATTTTTGCATCTGACGGATTTGTATATTCTCCATATGCATCAAGAGCAACTTTTACACCATCACATTTATCAAATGCATTTTCGTATAGATAATGATTATTGTCTTTTTCGTTGTCATTAAATTTTTTGTCAACATAAGTTCCTTCGTGATTTTTAAGCTGAGACAAAAGATCATCGTTTGATACAATAACTGTACCTACAGAAGTAATTTCTTCAGCAGTAACCTCCATTCCGATAGCTTCCCGTACTTCTGCCATACTGAATGAAGTACCCAAATTGATAAGCTCAACATTGCCTATAGCTCCGTTTTGATATGTACCGCCTAAACCTATATCAAACTGATCTCCTGTAGCGTATGCCTCCTCTGCTTTAACCGGTATGTAAACAGTCGGCCAGTAAACACCATCAGGATGGATATTGGTATTTACATTTATCTTTGTAGACTTACTAATATTTTCTCCTGATCTTATTTGGATCTGAAGAGGCTGAATATGGTCTTCGGGATAAAATGCTGCAACCGATATCTTAACTAAGCAAATATCACCCTTTGCTATACCGTTTGCAGACGTAATATCAAAACTAATTTTTGCGTCCAAAGGATTTGTATATGTTTTCACTCCGGACATATCATATTTAATGCAAGGTGTACCCCAGTAATCATCACGCCAATACTTATGATTTGCTTCCGATTCAAATGAAAGCGCATTGTCCCCGCTGGTACCCGCAACTTTTTCCAACACAGTATCTGTTGAAACAATAATTTCACCCGACTCCATTAATTCTTCCGGTGTTGGTCTATCCGCCGCCATGGCATTCGGAATCATTGAGCAAGCTAAAATAAAACCCAACATACCCGAAAATATTTTATTCGTTTTCATAAAAGTCATCCTTTCTTTTAATTTTATAAATTTATACACAATGTTAGTAGGGAAACAAAGTGTTAAATTTAACATAATTCAATAGTTTTGTAATCCCCTGCAAGTTTTAACTT
>JAQXIJ010000040.1 GCA_029007725.1 Bacillota bacterium
CGTTACCGTCCATTGAGCCGTCGGTGTTCGCTGACCGCCGTACTCCAGCGGAAAACGGTACTGTTTTTCTGCCGAACAGAAATGACTTGACGTAACGCACAGCGCATTATCTGCCATCCCTCCGGCAATAAGCATGCTGCCTATCATGATGCTTTCCGCCATGGTTGAACACGCACCATACAATCCGAGAAAAGGTATATCCATCTGCCGCATGGCATAATGTGCGCCTACACACTGATTAAGCAGGTCGCCCGCAAACACATAATTTATATCGCTTTCCTTCTTCCCGGCTTTTTCAAGAGCCAGCTTTGCCGTTTCCTCCTGAAGCTTGCTTTCCGATTTTTCCCATGATTTTTCTCCGTAATAGTCATCCTCCAGAATGACGTCAAAATCCTCTGCAAGCGGTCCTTCTCCCTCTTTCTTTCCCACGATAGCTGCGGTATTTGTTATCGACGGCTTATGCTCAAAAATTACCGTCTGTCTTCCTGTTCTCATAAAACTCAACTCCCTTTTCAGTAGTTTTTTACAGTCAGGCGGTTTTTATTCATTTAAACATTCTTTTTAAATAAAAAAGCACACAGAATTTGACATCTGTGTGCAAAAATCGAGCAAATTATTTATTAAGTGCAGCTTTAGCCGTTTCAACCAGCTGTGTAAATGCGTTCGGGTCAGCAATAGCTATTTCTGAAAGCATTTTTCTGTTCATTTCGATACCGCTCTTCTTAAGACCGTTCATAAATGTTGAGTAATTCATGCCGTTCATCTTTGCAGCTGCGGAAATTCTCGCAATCCAAAGCTTTCTGAAATCTCTTTTTCTGCGTTTTCTGCCGATATATGCATTCTGCATTGAACGCATCACTGCTTGATTAGCAACCCTATACAGTTTTGATTCTCCGCCTCTGAAGCCTTTGGCAAGCTTCAAAACTTTCTTATGATGTTTTCTTGTATTTAAAGCACCTTTTACTCTAGCCATTCTATACTACCTCTCTTTCAATCCTACTTGTAAGGAATTAACTTCTTGATAACTGCTGCATTTGCCTTTGAGCAATAAGCCTGTTTTCTCAAGTGTCTCTGTCTCTTTGTTGTTTTCTTATTAAGAATGTGTCTTCTGAACGCTCTGTTCATCTTCACCTTACCTTTTTTAGTAAGATTAAATCTCTTAGCAGCACCTCTATGTGTCTTAATTTTAGGCATATTGGTTCTCTCCTTCCAAATTGTTAATTCTTATTGTGAAATAGGCGCTAAAAACATAGTCATATTCCGACCCTCGAGCTTAGCAGGTCTTTCGACCGTGCCCACTTCTTTAACGGCTTCGGCAAATCTTTTCAAAAGGACTTCACCTATCTCGGAATGGCTGACCTCACGACCGCGAAAACGAACTGTAACTTTAACCTTGTCACCCTTTGACAAAAACTTCGATGCGTTTTTGCTTTTTGTATTAAAATCGTTGGTATCGATTGACGGCGACAGCTGAACCTCTTTTATGTTGATAATCTTCTGGTTCTTTCTGTTTTCCTTTTCACGTTTCTGAAGCTCAAATCTGTATTTTCCAAAATCCATGATTTTGCAGACAGGCGGCTTTGCATTAGGGGAAATGTTTACCAGGTCAAGTCCCTTTTCCTGAGCCAGTTGAAGCGCCTCTTTAGACGACATAACACCGAGCTGTCTGCCCTCTTGATTAACGACACGAACTTCCTTTTCGCGAATATCTGCGTTTACTTGCAGTTCCTTGTTAGCTATGTGAATCCCTCCTAAAAATATCTATGTTTATAGCACAAAAAAAGCGGATAAAACATATCCGCGCAAAAAAATGACAAGTTAAAACTCATTATTTACCGTAAAACCTGTGTCGTACGGTGAGAACGGATATATTCTGCTTATTTTACTGATATAGTATATCACACTTTTATCCGCCTGTCAAGACTTTTTGAAAATTTTTATATAAATAACCCTCCGTTTACCGCAACTACTTGACCTGTGATATAGTCTGCGGCATCGCTTGCCAGAAAAATTACGGTTTTTGCCACGTCCTCCACAGTTCCGGCTCTTTCGAGCGGAATTTCTTCGCATACCGCTTCCACGGCTTTGTCGTCAAGCTCCGCATTCATTTCGGTATCGATAAATCCCGGTGCTACGCAGTTTACACAAATTCCGGACGGCCCGAGCTCCTTTGCCAGGGCCTTTGTAAAGCCAATGACCGCCGCCTTTGACGCGGAATAGTGCACCTCACATGAGCCGCCGGTCTGACCCCAGATTGACGAAATATTTACGATTTTTCCGCGCTTTTTGTTTATCATGTCCGGCAGAACCACCTTAGTCATCAAAAATGTTCCCTTGGCATTTACAGCAAACATTCTGTCCCAATCCTGCTCTGTTATATCGCCGAAAACCTTAATCTGCGCAATTCCGGCATTGTTTACAAGCACGTCTATTTTGCCGAAACTGTCGTGAATATACTTAACCGCCGCAGCTGCTGCCGCGCTGTCCGACACATCTGCCCTGATTAGTATGCCCCCGGTTTTTTCTGAGATTTTCTTTGCCGCTGCATAGTTCTTTTCAAATATTATAAACACCCTGTCACCGTTTTTTGAAAATGCTTCGGCGCAAGCCGCGCCTATTCCGCGCGAAGCACCGGTTATAACCACATTACGCATATTTTTCTCCCTGCTTCTTCTCATTCAAACGTCATGTGCATGTCAATACATCTGCTGCGATAAATTACACACAGACAATAAGTAAAATCGACAAGCCACATACGGTGACTTGTCGATTTTGGTACGCCAGAAGGGATTCGAACCCCCGACCTTTTGGTTCGTAGCCAAACACTCTATCCAACTGAGCTACTGGCGCTTGTTGATTAACAACAAATAATATTATATCACACCTTTTTCTGCATTGTCAAGTGTTTTATTTCAATATTTAACGATTTTTTCAGCAAACGGTGTTTTTTGTCAAAGATCAGTTCTCCGAAATTATGCTACTCCGGCCATTTTCCCAAAATATGTTCTTACCTACCCTGAGAGGGTAACAAATCAGTTCACATGAGTCGGGGTTTTCACTCTTTAAATCAACAGCCGTAATTGCACGATTCTCATACGTGGTATAGTAATAAATCCCCTTGTCAGCATTGCAGCAGCTTGAATACTGGGTGATTTCAAATTTATTACTGTCGGTTTCGCAGCAGCCGCGCTGCTGTTCGACAGATGTAAGAATATGAAAAAACTGGCTCACATTTTCATCCTCGCTTTTTCCTGAAACCGAGTTTGCACGCACAAACGCCGCGCGTACAAATCGCGATTGTGACGACAAATCGCCCGGCAGTCCGATTGCGCCCATTCCGCGGCTGTATTCCGCAAGCGGAATCTTTTCGGAAAAGCGGTTGCCTGCATTTCGTGGAGAAAGCTGCATATAATTATTTAGTGCGGCCATCTGCATAGGAAAAGGCGGATTGTTGGTCAAAACGCCTGTCGGATTGTCATATATATGCATTCCGTCATGAACAACTTCCAGTGTAAAGCAATCGTTTCTGTCGGCTATAAGCCAGTGCAGCGAAGACGTAGGAATATCCTTTGAAAACGGATCGCCTGTCATATTCATTCCGTCAATTTTGCGGCGCGCTTCATCAGCTGTTGCGCACTGTCCCAACAGCCATGGCACAAATTCATATTGCGCCACATTTTCCCTGTCTGGCGACGGCTTTGAATAAACAGCATTTCCGACAAAATTCAAACCGGCAATACACAATCCCTTTTCGTTCATCGCATCATAGTATAGCGGATAATTATTTTGTATATGCGCCATGCCGATTATAGCAAAATGATTGCTGCTGCTTTGAAAAGGATATCTTCTGGGAGCAATAGTCACGTTTTCTCCGTAGCAAAAATCATAATCGAGATTGCGCCCGAAATAGAAATCACCGTTCAAATAAGTTACCGCAGTACACATACCGCACACCTCCGTATTATAAAAGATTTTTTATTATTTTTCCGCAAAAAGTTTTTTTTATAATGCAATGCTGTCAATTTCTTTGAGTTCGTCGTCCGAAAAGCTTGTATTTTTCAGCATTTCTGTATTCTCGAGAATCTGCTTCGGTTTTGATGCGCCGATTATCACGCTGGTCACTTCTTTGTGGCAATAAACCCATGCAAGAGCCATTTGTGCCAGTGTTTGTCCGCGGTTTTCGGCAATGGCATTGAGCTTTTTAACCTTTTCAAGCACCTCAGACGAAACTGAATTTTCCTTCAGAAAGCGTCCGTCGGTCCGTACGCGGCTGTCAGCCGGAATACCATGTAGGTAACGTCCCGTCAGCAGACCTTGTTCAAGCGGGCTGAATATAATCATGCCTTTTTTCTCACGAACTGCTGCGTCCATTATTCCGTTTTTCTCTATCATTCTGTCAAAAATTGAATATCGGTTCTGATTTATCACAAACGGACAGTGCAGTTCATTTAAAATATCTGCCGCCTTTTTCATTGTGTCGCCGTCATAGTTTGAAAGTCCGGCATAAAGCGCCTTACCGCTTTTTACTGCACAGTCAAGCGCCCACATCGTTTCATAAAGCGGCGTTTCGGGATCCATACGATGATGGTAGAATATATCAACATAGTTAAGATTCATGCGCTTTAAACTTTGGTCAAGGCTGGAAATCAGATATTTTTTGCTTCCGCGGTCGCCGTACGGGCCGGGCCACATATAGTAACCAGCTTTGGTGCTTACAACCATTTCGTCGCGATATTGCTTCATATGCTGATTTAATATTTTTCCGAAATTAATTTCGGCACTGCCTTCTTTCGGCCCGTAATTGTTGGCAAGGTCAAAATGCGTTATACCACTGTCAAATGCAGTAAAGCACATATTTTTCATATTTTCAAAATCTCCGGTATCCCCAAAGTTGTGCCAAAGTCCCAGCGATACTGCCGAAAGCTTTAATCCGCTTTCGCCGCAATTTCTGTACTCCATTTTTTCATAGCGGTTTTCTGCTGCTGAATAAGTCATGTTTTAACCCTTCCTTTCCGTGATGACGTCAGAAAAATTTGATGTTCTTCATTTTAGATTATAGCAACAAAAAGCCTGCTTGTCAACGAGGTTGTCTTTGTTATTTCTATGTTATATTTGAAACTTATGAAGATGCACATATACTCATAGATGAATATATACATTGTTACAATAACAAAATAATTCAACCAAAAACAAAACTGATGTGCAAAAGGATAAGCAGCACTAAAAGGATTGATTTTCTGAATGTTTTTCAGTATAATGTATTCATAGATAAATTGAAATTTGCAGAGGTGGTTTCGGATATGAAAAGATACGTTGCGTTATTAAGAGGCATCAATATAAGCGGGAAAAATAAAGTTTCAATGGCAGAGTTAAAAAAAGGATTTGAAATACTTGGTTTTGAAGAAGTTAAAACATATCTGAACAGCGGTAATGTGATTTTTTCGAGTGATGAATACGATATACAAAAGATTACAAAACAGATTGGAGCGGCGATAAAAAGTCAGTTTGGTTTTGATATTCCTGTTTTTGTTATACTAAAGGAAAAACTTGAAGACATTTTACACCATGCACCCGACTGGTGGGGAACCGACAATAAAGAAATCTATGATAATCTTATTTTTATTATGCCTCCGGTTACATTTGTTGATGTATATAACGAGGTTGGAGAGCCCAAAGAAGAATTGGAAAAGATAAAGGATTACAAAGAAACGGTATTTTGGTCTTTTAGTCGAAAAAATTATCAAAAAACCAATTGGTGGTCTAATACAGCCAGTGCAAATATAAGTACCAAGCTAACAATAAGAACAGCGAATACTGTTAGAAAAAATAGTCAGTATGTAATTACTTTTCAAATTCCGGCTTATATACCTCAAAGAACATCTCCGTTTTGAAAATTTTCCTACTGCAATGCTGTTTTTCTTATACGATGAAATCAGCAGAAATGCTGAATATATTTTAAAACGGTTCTATATCAAAAAAATATTAGCGGCAAGCCGGAAAGATAAGGATGTAATCTAATTTGGAAATAAGAATTAACAAAGACATCAAGGATTATCACGAAAGCCTGTTTTTCGGACTTTCTACACAGCAGTTTATATTCTCGGTGGCGGCAGTGGGCGCTGTGGACAGAATATACTTCGAACTTAAAAACTATATCAACACAGAAATGGTGTCGTGGCTTTGTATTATTGCTGCAGCTCCCATTGCCGTTGCAGGCTTTTGGGGTTACAACGACACGTAACACAAGTGTAAATTTCAAAGTGCAGCCGTATCTCTTGAAGTCAGGCACAGGCGTGAGATTTGACATTTCTCTCTAATTTATCTCATGTCGTTATTATTACCGACAAAGATACAAGCGGTAATATACTTGTTATTCACTGTACAAGCAGTAACAACAATTTTGTTATCTAAGTGGAAAGCTTTTTGCCACAAGACCGAACTGCTACTGATATGGAAGGACATCAAAAAACATATAAGTCGATCGCTGTCCTTCCTTTTAAAACCAATAAATGCTTACGCCGCTGTTGCTTTAACAGAGATCGTCAAGTTATCTTACTCCGAAAATGAAATTTATCCGTATCGCCGATAGTGCATAAAACACATACAGAAATTCTGCCATTTCGTCAATGGACAAATTTATATATTAATGATATAATAAATTTTAAATAACTATTTTTCGACGCAAATAACCAAGGCTAATTGTGCAACAGCGATAAAGATTTACATAAAAGCGAGGTGACCCGCCGTGATAAAGTTAAAGAATAAGACTGCCGTTACCATGTTTGTCGTTACATTTATGCTCCTTATAGCTTATAGCTGTCGCATCATCGGCAACAACGGATATTATGGAACACAAGTCGGACTTTTGCGTTCCTTTATATTTATTGCACTATTTTCAGTCTGGGGCACATCTCTCTATAACCGTATTATTCAAACGCGAATACGGTGTTATACATCTGCTATTGCACTTCTTATTATATTCTGGTTTATTATAAAAACGATGAAATACTATTTTATTTCTGCAGAGCTGTATCCCGGCATTGTACGGTATTTCTGGTATATGTATTATCTTGCCATGCTTTTCATACCAATGCTGGCAGTGCTTGTGGCAATGTCTATCGGAAAAACAGAAGACTCACGTTTGCCTAAGAAGGCGGCGCTTTTATACATAACTACACTGCTTCTTTTCCTGATGGTCATAACAAACGATCTGCATGAGTTTGTGTTCACATTTCCTGCAGACGCGGCGGTTCGAACGGATAATGATTACAGTTACGGTATGGGATATTACATTGTCACTGCATGGATGTTTTTTTGCTCTTTGACTATGCTTTTTGTTATGAGTCAGAAGCGAAGAATTGCAGGAAGCAAAAAACTGATTTTTATTCCTTGTATGCCAATCATCGTTTTGCTCATGTATCTGATATTCTATTACTCCGGTGTTTCGTGGCTTAGGGTTATTTTAGGAGACGTAACGGCGGTCATCTGCCTTATGTATGCCGCGACGCTTGAACTATGCATTCAGTGCGGGTTTATTCAGGCAAATACACACTATATGGAATTATTTTGTGCATCTACCGTAGGAGCACAGATCACTGATAAGGATTATCATGTACTTTTATCCTCTGTGGTGGCAAAGAACGTTGATAGAGAAACCCGTGCAAAGACAAAAAATGAATCGGTTATGCTCGAAGGCGGTGTCAGATTATCCGGTGCACCTATCAAAAAAGGTCATGTGGTTTGGACAGAGGATATGTCTCCGCTTTTAAAAGTGTTGGAAGAATTGCAGGAAGCAAAAGAAAACTTAGAGGACAGCAACAAAATTCTTAAAGAAGAACAAGCCCTCAAAAAACGTGAAGCGCACATTATGGAGCAGGATAGGCTTTATAATATCATATAGCATGATACCGCACATCAGATTTGTCTTATGGATACTATGATAAAGCAAGCTGAAACAGCGGATAGTAACGAAAAACGGAAGCTGCTGAAAAAAATGCTGGTAATCGGCACCTATTTAAAACGGCGCAGTAATCTTGTTTTTTTAGCGGATAAGTCCTCTATGCTTGACGCAAATGAGCTTGTACTGACCATAGGAGAATCCGTGGACAATTTGGAAGCCTGCGGAATTTCCTGCGGATTTCGCACAGAACTTACAGAGCCGGTTTTAGCTTATCAAATAATCGCAATGTATGATTTTTTTGAAAATGTCGTGGAACGTGCTCTTGACCGCATATGCAGTATTACCGTATATGCCGGAAAAAGAGATGGTTCTTTGTTTCTGAATATAAATACTGATTCCACTGCTGATTTTTCTGATTTTGTTTCGGATAATGTTAATGTAGAACGGGATGAGGATAACGAATGGAAGCTCACCCTTCGTATGAATACGGGAGGTGACGGCAAATGAAACGGTTTATAAGAAATTCCGTAAAAGAAGCCTTTGATAATCTGCCCAGCGGGATTTGTTTTTTTGATAAAAACGGCATACTCACGCTGTGCAATCACCAAATGTATCGCCTGTTCTTTGCTTTGACCGGAAAGGATTTACAAAGTCTTGCAGAAATGCAGGAATTATTAAACGATGACGTAACTAATCAAAGCAGGCAAAATCAAGTTTTTTTACAAGATGACAAAACCGCTTGGCGCTTTACGTTGGAAACAATCACAACATCAGATAAAAAGATTTATACGCAAGTTATAGCCTCTGATGTAACTGAATTGTATAGCAAAACAAAAGAACTGGAACAGGATAATATTGCCCTTGCGCAGTACTCAAAGCGTATGCGCCGACTCTTTGCAAATACCATAGCTCTGATACGCGAAGAAGAGATTTTGAATATGAAAATGCGCGTACATGATGATATTGGCAGGAGCGTAATTTCAACAAGACGTTTCCTACAGCAGAACAGACCAATGGAGGAATTGGATTTGACACCTTGGAAAAATGCCGTCAGTCTTTTAAGGCATGAAATTGAGCTTTCCGAAGAACAGGATGCTGTTGCCGGGCTTATGAGTGCTGCGTACAGTATAGGCATTAAAATAATTTTAGACGGAAGTCTTCCCCAAAATGCTGCCACGGAAGTCTTGATTTCAGCTATACGGGAGTGTATGACCAATGCGGTGCGCCACGGGGGAGCTAAAGAATTATATGTGCAACTTACCGGTGATGA
>JAQXIJ010000041.1 GCA_029007725.1 Bacillota bacterium
GCCGGAATATCATGTCGGCAGAGGTCGCCCGCAAACAAACCGTGGAATAAATGCGACCACTTCTTAAAAACCAAAAGAATTATTACGATTCATTCCGTTTTTTGAAGCTTTTTACTGTCTATTTTTTCTGGGAGGGCACATTTGCAAGTGCTCTTGAAAATGCCTTTAAAATATAGTTCTCAAGACCGAATGCGTTGTCATACAGAAGTTCCTCGGTTACCTTAACCGCAACATGGAGCTTGTGTGCGTCAAGGTTAATCTGGTCGAATGTCGCATCACCGAAGGTGAGAGTCTCGCCCTCATCAATCCATGCCGCCGCAGGCTTTGAACCGGCTATGTTTATCTTGCGTTCACCGCTCGTTGTGATTATTGTTGCGAGCTTTCTGAATATATTCTCTTCCTCAAGACCGTCAATCAGTCTGCTGTCATATTCCTCCGGCACAAGATAACCGCCGTCGGAATCGATTCCCTCGGTCAAAACATTGCTTATGTTTCTGAAGTTATTACGCAAAGCGGCAAGCATAGCATTTTTATACTCATCCGACGCTCTGCCTGTTTTCTTGGGCTTTCCTGTTGGGTCTGACATAGGCTTTTGAGTAATCGGAGTGTTAGTTATTTTTAATACTTTGCTTAGAAAATTCTCAATATTATAGTAATGCGGTTTCCAGGCCATTTACTATCCAATAACATGAGGATTTATTTGCATATGCTAAGATTTTTTGTCAAGCGGTAGAATTGTGGCGTTATTTCCCACACCTAAAAACACAAATAAAAATCCCTGTTTTGCTATACGCAAAACAGGGAAATATGTCAGATTTAAAATTATGCAGAATATACGCTGCACTGCTTTTTATCTCTGCCCTTTTTCTCGAACTTAACTTTTCCGTCAATCATCGCGAACAATGTATCATCACTACCGATGCCTACGTTGTTACCGGGATGAATCTTAGTTCCTCTTTGTCTTACAAGGATATTTCCTGCCAGAACCGGCTGACCGTCAGCTTTCTTAACACCAAGTCTTTTACTTTCGCTGTCACGACCGTTTTTGGTAGATCCCATACCTTTTTTATGAGCCATTTAAAACACCTCAGCTTTCCGAATTAATTTAATATGCTGATTAAGCATTGATAGTTTCGATTGTAAGTTTTGTGTAAGGCTGTCTGTGACCTTTTTTAGAACGTTCATTCTTCTTTCTTTTCATCTTGAAAACATAAATCTTTTTAGCCTTGCCCTGCTTTTCAACCGTTGCGGTAACTGTAGCACCGTCAACTAACGGAGTGCCCACTGTTACTTTATCACCGTCGGCAACAGCAAGAACTTTATCAAAAGTTACGCTTTCGCCTTCAGCAGCCGTAAGTTTTTCAACAAAAACAACATCGCCCTGTTCAACCTTATACTGCTTTCCGCCTGTTTCAAAAATCGCGTACATTTAAACACACCTCCTTATAAACATGAAGTCACGCCGATACTGGTATCCCAAAGGAATTTATAACCAAGCACCGTGCGGATACTTAAACAGTATACCACTGTTTTTGTTCTTTGTCAAGCAAAACTTTAATGTTAAGACAATTATTTAAGTGCCTCATACATTTTTTTCATTGCAAGAGCGTCTTCTGACTGAGTTCCGCAAGATTCACATATAATTGTCGGCGCAATATCCCTTTCGCTGATTATTTCGGCAACAAAATCAAAGTCCGGCCCGAACACATCATCTTCAAAGGTAAGATGCTTTTTTTCTCCGCCTTTAGTATACTCAATTTTGCTGAAATGGCTGTGAAATACATCAAGCCTGTCCCTGCCAAGTCGGTTTTCGATTGTGTCGAAAATAACCTCAAAATCAGCCTTGGTCTTAAGTCCGCCGAGCATACGTGCATTCAGATGCCCGAAGTCTATGCAGGGCAGAAAGCTTTCGTCAAGGCTGCAAAGCTCCATTACCTCGTCAAGGTTTCCGAGCTGATTTATTTTGCCCATAGTTTCTATGCACAGTCTAACATCATCAAAACCGCCGGCACACAGTTCGGCTCTCGCGAAATTTAAAGTGATTTTGGCAAAGGAAAGTGCTTCCTCACGTGACATTTTACCAAGAGCCCCGCTGTGAACAACTACGCGTTCGCCGCCGAGATATCGCACCAGCTGTGCGGACTGCATGATATAATTTATGCTGTTTTGACGCTTTTCTTCGTCAGGTGTTGCGAGATTGATATAATAGGGTGAATGTACGCTCATCACAATCCCGTTTTGCTGTGCTTGCGCAGCAATTTTGCGTGCAGTTGTTTCGCCGCAGCGCACACCGTTTCCGCACTGATATTCATACGCGTCAAGTCCGAAATCCCTTAGCCATGCCGGCATTTCCTCCGACGCTTTGTGCCCTGAGGCATAAAAGCTGTCACTGTTTCCTGCAACTCCGAATTTTGCTTTCATTTTTATACACTCCTGCCTTTATTTTTTTAAGTATTTCCGCTGCTGCGGCATCTATGCTTTTATCTTGCGTTATTTCTATTTTAAAATCGCAGTTATTGTAGTAGGGTCGTCGACTGTCAAAGCGCGCGAGAATCTGTTCAAGCGACTGCTTGTGCACAAGCGGACGCGTGCCATCGTCTTTGCTGAGCCGCAAGCGTATGACCGCTTCGCTCGGCTCAAGGTTTACAATAACACCGTTCTTTCTGAGCAATGCAATATTCTCTGTGTTCAGTACCATTCCGCCGCCGGTAGAAATCACTGCATTATCTGTATTTGATAGCTGTGCGGCAATTTCCGATTCGAGCATTCTGAAATGATATTCGCCGCATATCTTGAAAATCTGCGCCACTGTCATTTTCGTTTGTTCTTCAATCATCGCATCGGTATCGATAAATGGCATGGATGCTGTTTCGGCTATTTTCCGCCCTACAGCGGTTTTCCCACTTGCCATAAATCCTGTCAGGACAATATTCATCAACCAAACACCTCTTTAAAAATTCTATCTGTCATAGCATCGGGAACCTTTGCTCCCGTGAACAGTTCGTATGCCAAAATTCCTTGAAAAATCAGCATTGCTTTGCCGTTTATTATTCTGGCACCTTTACTTTCGGCAATTTTCAGAAATGCCGTTTGTTCGGGATTGTAAATCATATCGACAGCAACTGTGCCGGCGTCCGCAAAGGGCATTTCAGAAACAGGGGAAAGCCCGATATTTTTACCCATGCCGAGACTGGTGCAGTTTACAACAAGGTCATAGTGCGTAAGCCGCATTTCAGTATTTATGTCGTATCCGCAGTCGTCTTTTATGACGCTTCGAAGAGATTGAGCACGCTCTTTTGTACGGTTTATTACGGTTATGGATCTTGCACCTTTTTTTGCAAGATACATTACTGCGGGACGGGCGACTCCACCTGCGCCGTATACAAGTATGTCGTCACTTTCTGGCGTTATGCCGTAATACCGCAGAGAACGGTAGAATCCCTCGGCATCGGTGTTATAGCCGATCAGCTTCCCGCAACGGTTTACAACTGTATTTACCGAGCCAAAAGTTTTCGCTGTGTCCGAAACAGCATCTATGTACTTCATAATCTCAATTTTATGCGGTGCTGTGACATTAAATCCGCATATGCCTGTATTTTTTAAATTATTGACCTGCATACCCAACTCTTCAGGTTTTACGGCAATGGCTTCATATACATAATCGTACCCGAGCTCTTTTGAAATGAAATTGTGCAGTTTTGGCGAAAAGCTGTGCGATATAGGCCAGCCTATTACTCCAAGTTTTTTTGTCATTTTTTTGCCTCATAATTTCTCAAAACTATTTTTTCCATACGCCGCTTGAACCCGAAAAAAGGTGTTTCCTTTGCCTCTATGGGGTTTACCATTACCGTCAAGAGCCCAGCGCGGTTGCCGGCATATACATCGGTAAATATCTGGTCGCCGATAAGAACGGTTTTATCTCTTTGTGCACCCAACATACGCATGGCGCGGTTTATACCGAACGAAAGGGGCTTCATTGAATTGCAGACATAGCCACAGCAAAATTCTTCTGCAAAAAGTGCAACTCTTTTTTTGTGATTGTTGGATACAAAGCAGTATTTTATGCCGATTGCATCAAGCGTTTTTAAAAAGCGCTTGGCGTTGTCGTCCGCCTTCGGCGAGGTATAGGAAACAAGTGTGTTATCGATATCCAAAAGCGCCCACATGATTTTGCTCTTTGTAAATATACTGAAATTAATATCGTTTATTGATTTGAAGGTGTAGTCTGGATAAAATTTTTTTAACATAGCGGCATCTCCGAATTCAAATATATAATATAAGTATACCACATTTTTCATATAAAAACAATTAAATTTGCAAAACAAATTCTTTGCACCTCAGTATATGCGAAAAACCACAGTGAGCGAAAACTGACTTTGTTAGAAAGCATTATTTTTCTGAAAGATGATTTTTCTGGAGAAGAGATATTTTACGCCGCCCGATTCTGTTGTTTTTCCGTCGACTGGGTCATACTGATTGTCCTGTTTTAGACGGTCTGACAAAACCTTTTTGTTTGCTTCAGGTTACTAAAACGAAAAGATCTTCGATGACATTTTTTCAAATACCCTAACATTAAATAATTTGTTCGAGCATATTGCACATTTGGTCAAAGTTGTTCATAGAAAAGCCTGATTATATCATTTTTATCTTTGCCGGAATCGTACGCAACGAGTAAGAAAAACATAGGTGAATAAAACGCAAGAGGCGTACCTTTCAGTTCACATAATCCAAGGATTTACAGCAAATATGACACTTAGACGAGCAGGTCTGTCACAAAGCAGTTTTGATCAAACCGATTCATTTAACGATCACCGTTCTTCTGCTACCATTCTCACCGAAAACGATTCATAGCCGTTTTTTCAAACAGCTAAGGTAGGGTCAGCAAAATGCTTGCCTTTGTATCTTTCGTTTATGCAACTGCGGAGTAACTATAAGTAAAATATAGTTTACATATGTTATAGTAAATGGTTGTTTACTTGTCAAAAGTTTTTTGAATTTAGTAAAAAAAAATCCCCTCAGCACTTTCCACACGAACATGGTGAGAGGAAACCAAAGGCAACGATGCAGTACCCCCGAAGCTAAAACACAAACTGAACGAGCAGCATATAGCAAACCGTGCCCACGGCTATAGAAAGAAGCATATTGCGCTTTTTCAAGTGCACGGCAACAATAATGAGTATGGAAATCAGCTCCGGAATGCCATGACTTCCGCCTATAATAGTAACATTTCTTAGGCAATAGACAAAAAGCATTGCAAAAATTGCCGACGGAAGCGCTTTCCCTAAAAACTGTATATACTTCGGCGTGGGACGCGCCGGGGAAAATATAAGAAACGGAAGAAACCTTGTCAAAATTGTCGCAAGCGAGCACAGAGCTATTGTTATAAATCTTTGTTTAACAGTCATACCAAACCACCTGCCTTTTCAATCGGCTTTTGGAATACTGAAAGAAAAAACAGTATGCACAGCATTGCGGGAAGCATAAACGAATCTGCTCCGAATACTAACAGGCACAAAACCGACGTTGTCATACCTATTATCGCAGTATAGTGCCTTTTCTCTTTCAGCAATTGTTCAAGAAAAATTACCGCAAACATTGCGGTCATGACAAAATCAAGACCTTTGGTATTAAATTTTATGAATGAGCCCAAAATTCCGCCAATAGTAGAGCCTGATACCCAGTAAAGCTGATTGAGCAAAGTCACGAAAAACATAAACCACCCATTATCCACGTCATCGGGAATATCGACAGTATAGTTGATTGAAAACGTTTCGTCGCACATTCCGAAAATCAGATATATTTTTTTCATACCGGTGTTTTTAAATTTATCAAGCATAGATATTCCGTAAAAAAGATGGCGCGCCTGAAGCATAAGAGCCACTATAAAAACCTGAATCGGCGCAAAAGGCGAAAGCAGAATCGAAATCGCGATAAATTCAAGTGAGCCGCCGAAAATTAACGTACTCATAATCATCGGATACCAAAAACTGAAACCTGCTGTTTTCATATATATTCCGTATGTTATGCCAAGAAACCAAAATCCGGCAAAAATGGGTATCGTATACGGAAACGCTGTTTTAAACGCTTTTTTTATCATTAGTGAAGTTTGTTTCATTTTTTCCTCCGAAATATGATTTTAAATATATTATAACATAATAATAATAAATGTACCATTGTTTTATATGCATAACAGTGATATAATAATAGAACGATGAGGAGGAAAGTGTGATATGATTATACATCCGTTTCCGCCGCTTTATGACGAAAACTCAAAAATTTTGATTTTGGGCAGCTTCCCATCGGTGAAATCGCGCGAGAAGATGTTTTTTTACGGACATCCTCAGAACAGATTCTGGAAAGTGATGGCTGCGGTATTTGAGTCGGATGTGCCGATGACCATATATGAAAAGTGCGCATTTTTGCTAAAACACAATGTGGCACTGTGGGACGTTATTGCTTCATGTGACATCGAGGGCAGTGCCGACAGCACGATAAAAAACGTTGTGCCGAACGACATATCCGTAATACTCCGCAGCGCTGATATCAGAAAAATTTTTGTGAACGGGAAAACAGCGGAAAGATATTACAACAAATATACAAAAAAAGCAGTGTCACGTGATGCGGTATGTCTGCCGTCCACCTCGCCGGCAAACGCCGCATGGAGTTTGGAGCGTCTGATTGACGCTTGGCGTACGGTCAGAATTTGACAAAATGCCCGTTGGCACACAATAATATCTTCGCTATGCATAATTTTGGCGCTTATTTAATAATAAAACCGCCACTGAAAACATAAAACCTGATAAAAGAAAACTTACATGTCCGTACTTTGTCCGATTTTGTATTAAATATATGTTGGAATGCAATTTTTATTAATTTAGGCATTTTCTTTTATGATTTTATCTGCCTTAAGTACCGCTATCGCAGTTTTGGCGTCGAAAATCTCGTTATCCATAACCATTCTGACAACCGTATCAAGAGGAATTGTCTTTACATCCAGAAACTCACCGGGATCAAGCTCCTGACCAACATATGTCAGCTTAGATGCAAGATAGAGATGGATAATTTCGCTACAATAGCCGGGAGTTGGGTAGCACTTGCCGAGGAAACGAAAGTTCCTCGCTTTATAGCCTGTTTCTTCGCGCAGCTCACGTATACCTGCATCAAGCGGATTTTCTCCCTTTTCAAGCTTCCCTGCCGGAATTTCAAGCACTGTTTCGTCATAGGGCTTGCGGTACTGTGTTACCATAAGAACGTTTTTGTCATCGTCAATTGCAATAACGCCAACACCACCACTGTGCAAAACAAGCTCTCTGCCCGAAGTTTTTCCGTTCGGCAGCAGAACCGTGTCCTCGACCAAGTGTACGATTCTGCCATTATAAATTTCTTTGGTTGATATTGTTTTTTCTGTAAAGTCCATTTTATTCTCTCCCGATTTATTAGATATTAAGAAAATTCTTAAGTACTGCAGTTGAATTTTGCGCCGCAAGTGCCGTAAATTCCTCAAAATCCATATGCGATGTTTCGTCCGCACCGTCGCTCATTGCGCGCAGCACACCGAAAGGGACTTTGTTTACATAACACACGTGACCTATGCTTGCACCCTCCATTTCACATGCCTTGCCACCGAATTCGGATATGATGAATCTTTTTGTGGCTGAGTCGTTTACAAATTTATCACCCGATGCTATTGTGCCCATAACATTTCGAATACCGGCTTGATCAACAGCAGACTGAAGCTTTTTGACAATTTCTTCGTCAGACGGAATTTTTACGATATTAATTCCGGAAAGAAAACCTTTCGGGTCGCCGAGTGCCGAGGTGTCCATGTCATACTGCACCACACTATCAGCGATTACTATATCACCGATTTTTAAAGAGTTGTCAAGACAGCCGGCAACTCCGATATTGATTATTGTTTCCGGTGAGTACTTTAAAATCATTGCTTCGGCACACATGGCTGCGAAAACCTTGCCTACACCACATTTTGCGACGACAATATCCTTATTATTATATTTCCCGGACATAAATTGTATACCGCTAATTTCTTGTTCCACAGTATCGGTAAGAAGCGACTTTATGCTACTTACCTCAATTTCCATTGCTCCTATTATTCCTATCATCAAACTCTCCGTTTCTTAGAATGTCGATTATATGAGCGGCAGCGAATTTACGAAAATTATATCATCTCTGTCCGCGGCTTCGCCCTCTGCAAAGACAAACGCCTTTCCACAGATGTTTGCGCCGACTTCGGAAAGTATAGACTCTATTGCCAAAAGCGACGAGCCGGTGGAAACAACATCGTCCACTATAAGCACATTTTTGCCACGAAGCTTAGGAATTTGGTTATTATCAAGATAAAGGTAGTGACGGTTGCGTGTTGTATATGTATCTACCGCGCCGCGCGTTACGTTCGGGTGATATATTTTCTGCTCTTTCCGCATTATTACCATATCGCAGTCAAGATATTCCGATATCTGGTATGCAAGAATTATTCCTTTTGTTTCAGCGGAAATAACCGTATCAATCTTTGAAAGTTCGATATCGGAAGCCTTCAGTTTTTCATACAGCGCTTTTGATGCGTCTTGAGACATTTTTACCGAGGATAGCATATCAAACACCGCAATGCTGAGACCATCTTTGATTTGCACTATCGGAAGTCCGTATTCCGTACCATTTAGCTTTACTTTGTAGTCCATTTTTTTGCCCTCCTAAAAATATTTGAAATCGATTTCCTTTTCATTTAAAAGATTCAGGTATCTTTTTGCCTCGGTTTGTGCCGCTTCAAGCCGCAGTTCCCTGAAGTTACCACATTCCTCCTCGCTCGCACCGAAAACAGAATCGTTGTGATTGATTGTTTTTTCGCAAGCTTTTTTTATTTCGGCAACCACTGCGGAATTTTCAGCGTTGCGAACAAGCAGATAGAAACCGGTGCGGCAGCCCATCGGCCCGAAATAAATAACGTCAAGACTGCTGTTACGGATATAGGTAGAAAACATATGCTCGAAAGTGTGTATTGTGATATTGTCCATATATTCGCCGCCATTCGGCTTTCTTGTACGCATATCATAGGTGGTTATATCGCCGTCGATACGCGAAATGTAAAGCCCTGCGCCGAATTTCCTATGGTCGACGCAGAAACTAGAGTTCTTTTTGATATCCATATTTATACCTCCTGATCTTAACCGGTATAACACTTATTTAATTCAACTTATCAATTATATCATATTTTTGTAAAAAATACAATACCCGAAGCACATTGGGTACATATTTTTACGGAGAGAAAAATCCGCCTATTGACTATTGAAATGTTATGTGCTAAAATGTTATAATTAAGTTGAATTTAGCTATTTTTTGTATATAAGGAGAAATTATGAAAAAGCATTATGTCAATGACGCGGGAGCCGTCAGTGTTGCCGCGGCAGTGATTGCATTGTTTGTTAGCGGCGCCGTTTCAATGATTGACGGACAGTATATACCCGGTTGCATTAATTTTGCTGTAGGTCTGATTCTCGGAATCGGAGAAGCTGTTTTTTTGCGGCGTAATACAAACAGCTTTAACGAATATGTAAAAATGGTTACATCGCGCAAAGAGGGTATGTCGAATGACGCGATAAGCCGGTTTCCGCTGCCTATGGCGGTTTTGCAGGTGAACGGTCAAATAAGCTGGTACAATGATCGCTTTTCCGAAATGCTCGGCTCGAACGACCTTTACAATATTCTGATAAATGAAGTTATGCCTGAGCTTAAATGGTCGGAAATTCTTAAATCCACCGGGGGGATTTATACCTTTGCAACCTACAAGGGCAGAAGATACAATGTTGTGGGCGATATTATAAAAACCGAAAACTATACCGAGGAAGATCCGGATTATTCCGTTCTTTTGTATTTTATCGATAAAACGGAAATAGAAGAAATCAAAAAGAAGTATGAGGACGAGCGTATTGACGTTGCAATAGTGAATATTGACAACTATGATGAGATTTTTCAGAAAATGGAGGACTCGGAGTGTCAGCAGACTGTGGCAAAAATAAATAAATATGTCAGCCAGTGGGTAAGCGAGAGCAAGGGGGTCATGAAAAAGACCGAGCGCGACAGATATATCGTATTTTTTGAAAATCGTTATCTTAAAAAATATATTCAGAAAAAATTTGATGTTCTGGAAAACGTCCGCAAGCTCGGCGAAGCCGTGAAAATGCCTATTACTATCAGCATAGGTGTCGGAGTGGGCGGAAGCCTTACCGAAAACGACGGATATGCGCGCGCCGCGATTGATATGGCTCTCGGAAGGGGAGGCGACCAGGCGGCGGTTAAAGACGCAAATCAGTATAATTTTTACGGTGGAATTTCAAAGGATTATGAAAAGAGCACGCGTGTTAAAACAAGAGCTTTTGCGGTTGCACTCAAGGATTTTATCATGAATTCCGACCAGGTTATATTTATGGGACACAACAATTCAGATTACGATTCCTTCGGTGCGGCGCTCGGGTTACAGCGTGCGGTGCGCAATCTTGACAAGAAGCCGTACATTGTATATGATTCATCGCCGGCTGTTAAGCTTTTGGCGGAAGAAGCACTGGCTAACCCAGAATACAGCGGTATGCTTATCTCGCCAGAGGAGGCGGAGGGCATTATCACGCACGACACGCTTGTTGTCATTCTGGACACGCACAGACCGTCACTTTTGCCCGACACCGGGCTTTTGGAAAAGACGACAAAGGTTGTGCTTATAGATCATCATAGACGAAGCACTGAATTTTTGACTAATATTTCTCTGGTATATCATGAGCCGTATGCATCCTCTACCTGTGAAATGGCGACCGAAATTCTTCAGTATATCGATACAAATAAAAAACTTACTGCTTTCGAGGCAAAGGCGCTGTACGTGGGAATTTTGATGGATACCAAGAATTTCAGCATAAAAACCGGTGTCAGAACATTTGAGGCGGCTTCATATCTGCGAAGATACGGACTTAATACATCGGATGTAAGAAAGCTGTTTAACCTTGAAAAAGATGACTATGTGAAGCGCGCCGAGATAATTAAAAATTCCGTTGCGGTAAACGATACCATGCTTGTTTCAATTTGCCGAACGACATATCCTAACATAAAGGTTATTTCGTCTCAGGCGGCGGATGAAATGCTGAATCTTCGTGGCATTAGGGCGGCTTTTGTCATTTATCCGTTTGAGGGTGAAATCTGCGTTTCGGCACGTTCGCTCGGTGATGTTAATGTTCAGCTTATTGTCGAAAAGCTTGGAGGCGGTGGTCACGCCACAGTCGCCGGAGCGCAAATCAGAACAAAAGACGCTGAGCTGGTTTTTTCTCAGCTTAAAGATGCTATTGACGAATATATCGAAGAAAACAGAAAGGACTAATAGATATGAAAGTGATTTTGACACGTGACATTAAAGGACAGGGAAAAAAAGGTCAGTTGGTGGAAGTTTCGGACGGCTATGCAAGGAACTATCTGCTGCCCAGAAAGTTCGCGGAAGAGGCGACCAACACAAACATTAACATTATGAACGGGAAAAACGATGCCGAGGCATACAGAAAAAAGGTTGCTCTTGAAGAAGCAGAAGCTCAGAAAAAGAAAATGACGGAAATTGAGGTGGTTCTTACCGCAAAGGCCGGTGAAAACGGAAAATTGTTCGGTTCGGTTACTTCAAAAGATGTTGCGGAGGCACTTACCATGCAGCATCACATAAAGCTTGACAAAAAGAAATTTGTTATTCCGGATGGTATAAAAGTTTTGGGTACCACCACAGTGGACGTGAAAATTCATCCGGGTGTTGTCGGCAAACTGAAGGTAGTCGTTAAGGAGCAGTAGACTGCCGGGATTTGGAGGGTGATTGCCAAATGGCAGACAACAATATAAACATGATGGATAATGAGTTGCCGCACAGCCTTGAGGCGGAAAAATCTGTTATCGGCTGTATTCTGCAGGACAGCAAGGCTTTGGCGGCTGCGGCAGAAATCATCAAGGAGAAGGACTTTTACTTCGATGCAAACCGTGAGATATTTTCTGTGGCCATGGAGCTGTTTAACGAAAATGTTCCGGTTGACGTGGTTACCGTAAGCGACAGGCTGACGCGTTATGACAAGCTTGAGGCTGTCGGTGGAATTGCATATATGTCGTCAGTTACCGCGGCTGTCTCCACTACCGAAAATATCACATATTATTCAAAGATTATTCGCGAAAAATCTCTTCTACGAAAGCTTGCAAATGCAGGAACGGCGATAAACAAAATTGCGGTTTCACAGGAAAACGAAACAGATCGCGCCCTGGAGCAGGCTGAGCAGATGATTTTTGACATTGCTTCGGGCAAGGAGCAGTCCGATATTGTTCCGGTAAGCGACATCATTATGGAAACATATAAGGAAATGGCGGAAAATGCCATGAACCCCGATAAGCTTACCGGTCTTGCAACCGGATTTGACGAGCTTAACCGCCGTTGCGGCGGTTTTCACGGCGGTGAGTTTATTCTGATTGCGGGACGACCGGGTATGGGCAAATCCAGCTTCGCGGTAAATATTGCCGAAAATGTCGCGATTCATGACGGCAAAACAGTGGCTATTTTTAACCTTGAAATGCCTAAGGAAGCGATTTTGAAGCGTATTTTATGTTCGCAGGCTTTGGTTGATTCGCAGAAAATGCTTTCGGGCAAATTTGATGGGGATGACTGGGTTCGTATAGGTCGTATTCTTGATAAGTTGGCGGTTGCACCGCTGTATATAGACGATTCGGCTTTGATTACCGTTTCGGAAATCAGGGCGAAATGCCACCGCCTTAAGCAGACAAAGGGACTTTCAATGATTGTCATCGATTATCTGCAGCTTATGCAAGGATCGGGACGCACTGAGTCAAGGCAGCAGGAGGTATCGGATATATCACGTTCTTTAAAAGTTATGGCAAAGGAGCTTGATGTGCCGATTATAGCTTTGTCACAGCTTTCGCGTGCCAGCGAAACGAGAAGCGACAAGCGCCCAATGCTTTCGGATATCCGTGAATCGGGTTCAATCGAACAGGATGCCGATATGGTTATTTTCCTGTATCGCGATGAGTACTATAATAAGGATACCGAGGATAAAAATCTTGCCGAGGTTATAATTGCTAAGCACAGAGCCGGAGAAACCGGTATGTTTAAGCTGGGTTGGAAGGGAAAATATACCAAATTTATAAACATTGATTATTTTGCGAAGGAGGAGCAGGCATAATACTGTCATTATAAACTACTATTATGGATATTTACAGACGTGTTGAAAATACTGTTTCCATGCACGGATTGATCAAGCCGCATGACAGTGTGCTTGTTGCTCTGTCCGGCGGTGCCGATTCTGCCGCGCTTTTGCACATTCTTATCAGAATCTCAAAAAAGCTTGAAATTACCCTTGCAGCTGCACACGTTAATCATTCTCTGCGTGAAACTGCGAACCGCGACATGAATTTTTGCCGCGATTTGTGTAAAAAAAACGGCATTCCTTTCTTTTGCAAAACAGCGGATATACGAACCGGGGCAAAAAATGCTGGAATGAGTGAGGAGCTTTATGCTCGTGAGGTGCGCTATGAGTTTTTCGACAGTCTGGGTTATGACAAAATCGCAACTGCGCACAACAAAAATGATGCGGCGGAAACAGTGTTGTTTCATTTTATAAGAGGCGCATCTCTGAGCGGTTTGTGCGGTATTCCGTACATCAGAGGCAATATTATAAGACCACTTTTGGATATCAGAAAAGAAGAAATCATCAAGTTTTGCCTCTCAAACAGAATTGAATTTGTGACCGACGAAACCAATTTTCAGGAAGTATATTCGCGCAACAAGCTGAGACTTGACATCATTCCGCAGATAGAGCAGAAATTCAATGCCGGCTTTATAGACACAGTTACCGCAAATGCGGCGCTTTTGCGCGAGGACGCGGAATTTATCGACTCAGTAGCGAAAAAATGCTATACCGGCGAGGTTAAAACAGCCGAGCTTGCGTCATATGCACCCGCGGTAAAGCGCAGAATTTTGCAGCTGCACTGCAAGAAACATTATGCCGTAGAAGAAAATCTGCCTGCAAAATATATTGACGCACTGCTGCGGCTTGCCGAAAAAAACAAAACTGGCAGCAGAATTGATCTGCCGCTTGGTATGGAGGCGGTTATAAGCTACGGACTACTTATTATACGCAAAAGAACAAAAAAAATTGAGTTTTCTTACAGGATTATTCCGGAAAAGGCTTTAAAAATTCTCGAAACAGGCAAGACTGTTATCGTGCACAAGGTCGATAAAAATGGCGATTTTTATCTTGGCGACACCGAAAATATGTTCGTCAGAAGTCGTAAAAACGGTGATTTTTTCTATCCTGCCGGAATGGAGGGAAAAAAAAAGCTCTCCGACTTTTTTACCGATCGGAAACTTCCGCAAAGATTGCGTGATGAAACTCCGATTTTGATTAAAAACAATGACATTATCGCTGTTGGGAACCTTAGATTTGACAAAAGGTTTTCAGACAGGTCATTGACTGCATATAAATTACTGATACAGGAGGCTGAAGATGCAGAAAAGAAATAAAGGCTTTTGGGGCTGGGCAGTCTTTACGGTTATGCTGATAATTGCTTTTTCCCTTATTGGCAACTATATTGACCAAACCGTTAGAACCAATTATTCTTCGCTTGTGAAATGTATAAAAAACGGAGATGTCTCCGAACTTTATATAGACGAAAATACCGCAACGGCACTCGTTGGCGATAAGACTATTTCATGCGAGATCCCATCTAAGGAGGTTCTGCGCGAGGACGTCGGTGAAGAAATGCTGCAGCAGATAGCTGCCGGAACGCTTAAATATCAAGTGGCGCCAAAGCACATTCCGTGGCTTAATTATCTGATTCCGATTACTTCAATCGTCATCATGCTGATGTTTTTATTTTTTCTTACCAGGCAGGGCGGCGCAAAGGGTGTTTCTAATTTTACAAAAAGCCGTGCCCGTCTTGACAGTGGCGATGGAGCAAAGGTTAAATTCAATGATGTTGCGGGAGCTGATGAGGAAAAGGCGGAGCTTATGGAGCTTGTGGATTTTTTGAAAAATCCGCAGAAATTTATTGCGCTCGGCGCAAGAATCCCCAAGGGTGTCCTTTTGGTAGGCTCGCCGGGAACCGGCAAAACGTTGCTTGCGCGAGCTGTCGCGGGAGAAGCCGGAGTACCGTTTTTTTCTATTTCAGGCTCGGATTTTGTTGAGCTTTATGTAGGTGTGGGCGCATCGCGTGTGCGCGATATGTTCGCTCAGGCAAAAAAAGAAAGACCGTGCATTATTTTTATTGATGAAATTGATGCTGTAGGCAGGCAAAGGGGTGCCGGAATGGGCGGCGGTCATGATGAGCGTGAACAGACCTTGAATCAGCTGCTGGTTGAAATGGACGGTTTCGGAAAAAACGAGGGAATTATAATAATGGCTGCCACAAACCGCCCAGATATACTAGACCCCGCACTTTTGCGTCCGGGACGCTTTGATCGTCAGGTTGTTGTCGGCAAACCAGACTCAAAGGGAAGGGAAGCAATTCTGAAGGTTCACGCAAGAAACAAAAATCTTGCCACAGATGTTGACCTCTCAAAAATTGCCAGGGCGACAGTCGGATATACCGGCGCTGATTTGGAAAATCTGCTTAATGAGGCCGCAATTTTTGCTGCGCGACGCAACAAGCCGGAAATAGACAACACGGATATCGAGGACGCCAACATGAAGGTTATGATGGGACCGCAGAAAAAGTCACAGATTGTGACCCAAAAGGAAAAGCGCCTTACGGCATTTCATGAAGCGGGGCATGCGGTTCTTACGAAGCTTGTTTCAAAAAATCAGACCGTGCACCAGGTATCTATTATTCCGCGCGGAAGAGCCGGGGGATACACTATGCATCTGCCGGAAGAGGACACATGGTACCGCGGGAAAAAGGATATGCTTGACGATATTGTGATTCTTCTTGGCGGACGCGTAGCAGAGGAACTTACAATGGACGATATTTCGACCGGAGCTTCGTCAGATTTGAAGAACGCGACTCAGATTGCTCACGAGATGGTTGCAAAATACGGAATGAGCGAAAAAATAGGACCGATTTGCTACGATACAAACGAAGAAGTTTTTCTTGGCAGGGATTACGGACATTCAAAGCAGCATTCTGAAATGATTGCAGCTCAGATTGACAAAGAAGTTGAAACGCTTTTAAACAACCAGTATGCAAGGGCAAAAGCACTTTTGTGCGACAATGCGAAGCGGCTTGAAAACGTTGCAAATGCACTTTTGGAAAAAGAAGTCCTTGACGAAAAGGAATTTTTGAAGTATTATAACATTGAAGATTAAAAAATGAAGGAGAACAAAACAATGAAAAAAGTAACTAAGGACATGATTATAAGGGAAGTTTTACAGCTTGACCCTGGCTGTGCCGATTATCTTATAGCTATCGGTATGCACTGCCTTGGCTGCCCGTCCGCAAGCGGAGAGAGTCTTGAATTGGCTTGCGCTGTTCACGGAGCGGATGTTGACAAGCTTGTTGAAGACCTCAACAAGTATCTGGCGGACAAATAAGCCATGGACGATACTGCTGTGCAAATTCTGTTTCTGGTAGTCCTTATATGCTTTTCAGCATATTTTTCGGCTACCGAAACAGCTTTTTCTTCTTTGAACCGGATAAAGCTCAAAAATCTTACGCAAGAGGGCAACAGGCGTGCAAAAAGGGCACTTGACCTCTGCAAGATATATGACAAACTGCTTTCTACCATTCTTATAGGCAACAACATTGTGAACATTTTATCCACTTCGGTTGCAACTGCTTTGCTTGTGTTTTACTTTCCGAAAAACGGAGTTGCACTGTCAACGGTTGTTATGACTGTTCTGGTACTTATATTCGGCGAAATTACGCCCAAAAGCATTGCAAAGGAGATGCCGGAAAAATTTGCAATGTTTTCGGCACCGCTTATTTCTATGCTGGTAAAAATTTTGACACCGGCCAATTATGTTTTTTCACTGCTTAAAACCGCAGTAAAAAAGTTGCTGGACATAAATGAGGATAGGTCTATTAACGACCAGGAACTTCTTACCATGATTGAGGAAGCAAAAAACGAGGGCAGCATAAACGAAGAAGAAGGAAGCCTTTTGATTAACTCAATTGAGTTTTATGATATTGAGGTTTCGGATATTCTGACACCTCGCGTCGACGTTATTGCAATTGATATTGAGGAAACACGCGAGGAAATGCAGAAAAAATTTAGGAAAAGTGGGTTCTCAAGGCTTCCTGTTTACAAGGATACTATTGACAATATTATCGGAATTATAAACGAAAAGGATTTTTATTACGAAAACGATATTAAAAATGCAATTTCTCCAGCGGTGTTCGTGCTTGAGGAAATGAAGATTTCTAAGCTTTTGGCGCTTTTGAAACGAAAGAAATCTCACCTCGCCATTGTTACCGATGAATACGGAGGCACGGTTGGGGTTGTCAGTCTTGAAGATGTCCTTGAGGAGTTGGTCGGCGAAATCTGGGATGAGCACGACATGGTAAAAGAGGAATTTTGCAAGCTTTCGCAAAACCGCTACAAAGTCAGCGGCAGCGCCAACCTTGAAAAAATGTTTGAGATTTTCGGCATAGAACCGGAGGAAGAAGCCGAAAGTACGACAGTGAGTGGCTGGATTATGGAAAAGCTCGGGCACATTCCGTCTACCGGAGAAACTCTCGACTATGGCGGTTTGACTATTGTTGTTATCAAACTTGACCAAAATCGCATTGAAAAGGTTATGGTTACAAAGATGACTGCTTCTCAACCAACAAATGAATAAAACGCTGTTCAAGTTTTTGCCAGCTTCTGATATTTTTGTCGGATAAATTGCTCATGAAAATGAGCAATTTTTTTGTTAGAGAACATTTTTTTGAAAGCTGACGTTCCGCAACACTGTTGCATATTTTTACGCAAAAATCGCAGTATAGTCCGAAAATATATAGTCTTATTGAATAGAATAACAAATTCATGAAACAACTCCTTTATTTGTATTATTTCGCTTGATGAGCTTTTTTATGTCCGACTCACAAAATATTTAAAAAAAATTCTATTTTTTTTTTTTTGCATAACAGTTCAAATTATTTTTGTAAATTGCAAAAAAAATCACTTTTTTACAATAAAAGTTGCGCAGGGCTATTGACAAATGACATATTTTGTGGTATAATGCAACTAATGTTTGTAAAAACATATTTTTTTAAGAAATATGTTGCATAAAGCTACTTAAATATTATGTATTCTGCCGCGGAGGGATATGTTTATAGACAAAAAGTTGCGGTATGCTACAAACAACTATGAAAGAGGGGAATTTATTTAATGGATATTACAAAAATGAGTGATATGGTAAATCCAAAGGTTATGGCGGATATGATTTCGGGCAAAATTGAAAAGAAAATAGTGGTTGCGCCGTTTGCAAAGGTTGACGATTCTTTGGTTGGTGTTGCGGGTGATACTATAGTTGTTCCGCAATATTCCTATATAGGCGATGCCGCAGATGTTGCGGAGGGTGTGGCTGTGTACACCTCAAAGCTTGTCACAACAACAACCGAAGCGACCATTAAAAAAGCTATGAAAGCTGTTGAAATTTCTGACGAGGCTCTGTTGTCAGGTTACGGCAATCCTATAGGTGAAACGAACAACCAGCTTGCAATGGCGATTGCCGCAAAGGTTGACAACGATGCTATGGACGCGCTGCTAACAGCTCCGTTAAGCTATTGCGCCGGCGGCAAAATTTCTTATGACGGAATTATCGATGCAATAGACAATTTCGGTGAGGAAACAAACTGCCAGAAGGTTATGTTTATCCACCCGAAGCAGCTTACTCAGCTGCGCCATGATGCAGACTTTATTTCGTCCGAAAAATACAGCGGAAACGTTATTATTACCGGTGAGGTGGGAATGATTGCAAACACAAGAATTGTACCTTCAAAGAAAGTGCCGCTCAATAGCGAAGCTTTTTATGAACTGCTTAAAACAGAGCCGGCAGACTGGTTATCGGAGTATAAGACATACTTTACAAAATCAGGAGAAACATATAATGCCGTTACGGGTAATTCGGCGCCTGAGTTTGCCTCTGATACATACTATAAAAAGTATGAGGCTGAAAGTGTGTATATCTGCCCAATTGTAAAGATTGCACAGGACGGCGAAACGGAAGACGAAACTCCGGCACTTACTATCTATCTAAAGCGTGATACAAATGTCGAAGCAGAAAGACTGACATTAAGACGCGTTACCGACATATCTGTGGACAAATTCTATACAGTTGTGCTTTCAAACGAGGGTAAGGTAGTTCTTGCAAAATTTGCAAAGGAATAATTCTGTTATGTGCGATTTTGACTATTACATAGAGGAATTCGGCGGCTGTTGCTTTGAAGAATCAGAGGAATTCGGTGAATATGTTGATGCCGCCATTGAATATGTTGGAAAGGTGACGCGCGGAAATGCGGATTATGAAGACGATGACATAAAGAACTGTATTTGTGCTCTTGCTGAGGTGTATTTGCAGGTTTCGGGGAAAGGCGGTTTTGATGAGTGCAAACTTGAGGAAAAATTGAAGCATACGGCTGCAATTTATCTGCCACCGCTTTTAACAGGCGAAATGTAACACAGAAATGCCGCCTTCACAAGGCAGATGCACGGCCGGAAGGTTTTCCGGTACAGTGGATTTTGGGAGGAGTGCGTATGAAAAAAAATTGTATAACGGTTTATCATAAAGTCGGCGGCGGATATGTGAAGAGCATATATAACGGTGTACGGATCAGATATATTGACAAAATTAAATCGGAGGGCGGCGGAATTGCAGGAAATGACTTGGTGACTGTGCGGATTTTTGGCAAAAAGCCTATTTTGGTATCATCTGCGGACAAGGCTGTTTTAGGAAAGTGCCAAAGCGCCGTTCCGCCTAAGACGGCTATGACAGTTACTGCCGTTTATGACAACATTTGCGCAGCCGCAAGTGCAAAGCATTACAGAATTTGTTTGGGGTGATGCTATGGGAATAAGAATTACGCTGAATTCTTTCAGAAGTATTCTTGAAAAACGCGGTCTTGATGCCGGCGGAAGCGTACAGCGAGTTATTGACAGTGCGGTCCTGCGCTACAGTGAGCCGTTTGTGCCAAAGCGCAGCGGCGCACTTATTGCAAGCGGATATTCGGGAACAAAAATCGGAAGCGGTAAAATTGTTTACACAAAGCCGTATGCGGCGTATCAGTATTACGGCAGAAGCAGGAGCGGAAAGGCGCTTAGATACGCCGGAGGATCAAGGCGCGGATCGTATTGGTTTGTGCGGATGAAGGCGGTTTATGCACAAACGATTTTGGCGGAGGCCGCCGCTGCGGCAGGTGCAAAAAAATCTGTAGTAAAAAGCAGCACAAAGGATGTATATATTCCGCCTTATCAGAACGTTAAAACCGTCTTGGGTATGCGCAGGTCACCTATTTTAAGATAAAAAGGGATTCGGGTATAATGATTATTGACAATGTAATTGACTTTTTAAAAACCTGTCCGCTTCTGGCGGACAGGGAAATTAATGTAGATTTTTTGGCTGACGAGGCGAGTTTTTTCACAATCGATACCTTGCCGTGCGAGCCGGTGCTAAAAAAATATGTCGGTGGAGGTGAGCTGTGTCAAGCAGCATTTGTGCTTGCCGGAAGAGAATTTTATACTGGCGACTATGTGGATAACATTGCAAATGTCACATTTTATGAACAGCTGACAAAATGGATTGAAAAAAACAGCAGAGAAAATTCCCTACCAGTGCTTGACGACGGCAGAACGGCGCAGAGCATGGAGGTTATAACCTCTGGATACCTATTTTCGGAAGGACAGAACAGGGCAAGATATCAGCTTCAGATAAGACTTGTATATACACAGGATATTTAGCGATAATTTCGCAGGAAAGGTACAGGTAATTATGGACAAAATTATTAAACGAAACGAAAAATTGGCTTTTTATAAGGTAAACGACACATATAAGCGAATGCGCGGATTTACAGAATTCTCAATGAACAAAAATCCCAAAGAGTATCAGCGTAAATATATTGACGAGGAGAGTCAGAGAAATGACATTGTAGGCTACAATCCATCAATTTCGTTCTCATTTGACAGATTTTCGGAGGATGATGTGCATGCAGATATGGTAGCAATAGCAGATAACGAAAAGGTGGGTAGCGGAGCAGTAAGAAGCATTATGATTGTTGACACCTCAAAAACGACCGAGGGCAGCGGATGCAGCGCGCAGTTGAGGGAGTTTAGCGTTATCCCAGACAGTGAGGGGAACGACACCGACACGTACACCTATTCAGGAACACTCAAGGCAAACGGCGAGCTTAAATTCGGTCATGCGACAAGCACCGACGACTGGCAGACCGCGGAATTTACGGAAGCATGAGCATACTGACACAGACTCTGCCCAAGGGTATTGTTTCGCATGGGCACTACTATGCGATAAACACCGATTTCAGAACGTGGCTGAAGTTTGGCGAGCTTATTTCAGACAAACGCATTTCGACGTTAAAAAAAGCGAAAAAGATTATTGAGCTTTGCTATAAGGAAAGGCTTCCTGACAGCTTTGACGATGCGATGACAGCGCTTATGGAATTTTATGCGCCGAAAGACGCGGCACAAAAAAGCGGCGGTCAGTATCAAAAAAAAGAAGCGAGAGTTTTTAGTTTCAGTGAGGATGCCGACCTTATATACGCTGCGTTTTTGTCGGAATATGGGATTGATTTGTGCAGTGCCGAGCTACACTGGTGGCAGTTTAGAGCGCTGTTTTCAGCACTGCCTCAGGATTGCCGGCTTATGCAGGTGGTGGGCTTTCGCAGCACAGATCCCGGCGAAATAAAGGATTCAAAAAAGCGGAGCTTTTACAGAAAAATGCGCAGGATTTATGCACTTGGACAGGAAAATGAAATTGAGCCTGCCGACATACTTGCAGAATTGTTTTAGGAGGTGATTTTTTGTCTGACGGAACTATAAGATTTGATGCCGGAGTTGATACATCGGGAATTGTGTCTGCCATGAACGAGCTTTCTAAAAAAATTGTCGAAATTGAAGAGGCAAAGGGCGAAGAGCTTGCTTCGGTTCAGAAAAACGCAAATTTGCGCACGATTAATTCCATGAAGGAGCTTAGCGATGAGGAAAAATCGCTGATTGAAGAAAAATATCAGACTATTAAAAATGCACTGGATTTGGGATATATTTCGGAACAGGAATTTTATGCGCGGCTTAAAATTTTGCGCGATGAGCACTTTGCGGAGGGCTTGGCAGGCTGGAACGAATATACACTTCAGATTCTTAAATACAACAATGCGGTTATTTCAGAAATTGAGGAAAATCTTCACAAAACTCAGAAAAAGCTGGATGAGCGCATTGAAAAAATGTCCGGAAAACTTAAGGATTACGGCGGGCTTTTTGATCGCAACACATTTAAGCAAGGGGACGTAAGCAAAAGCTTTTTGTCGCTGCGCGACATTGACGGCGACATAAAAAGTCTTGAACACTACAACGATTCGCTTGTGATGCTTAAAGAAAGACTTGAAAAGTTTTATACCGGTGATGACCTCACTGATATGAAGCGTTCGTTTTTTTCAGAGGTGCGAGATTTGTCGGTGACTGACGGTTCGGCGTTTGCGGATATTCTGCTGGAATCGGACGACGAAAAATTTATGGGATATGTAAACGATTGGGCGGTAAAACAGAACCTGTCTGACACGATTTCGAAAAATCTGTATGCCGAAGAGGAAAATGCCGAAAAGGCCGCAGAGAATATTGTTGATAGCCTAAAAAATAGGTTTAGGGATATTCCGGAGGACTTTTTTGAAAACGGAGTTTTATCTGTGAAAAATTTCGGCGAGGGATTTTTGTCCGAGCTGAGCAGTGTGATTGAAAATATTAAAGCTTCTGTAACTGAAAAAATGTCCTCATTGAGCGCGCAGATGAGTTTTTCGGTGCCGCAGGCAACTCAAAACAATTCGTACTATAACATATACGGTACTAAATCTGCCGCCGGCACAGTGAAGGAGCTTGAGGACTATGATACCTTTAAAAAAATGATGGTAGGTGATTGATGTGCTGCTGAGATATGAAAACGAATTGGGAATGTTGGAAATGTCGGGCGACGCGAGCTGCGATATACGAATTTGCAAACTGAGCGGAACAGAGCTTTTAGAACGCGACAGAAACGTTATAAAGTTTTTAAACTATGATGGTCAGACTGAAACAAACTCGGCATATCCGGCACGGACAATAACAATAGCCGGAGATGTTTTCGGGAATCCGAGTCAAAAGGCGAGGTCGGCCATGAAAATTTTGTCAAGAAGCGGTATTCTGAGCATTATTGATGGCGATGATATAAAGCAGATTGGGGTAAACAATGCAAAGATTGCATTTTCGGACAAAAACAGCAGCTATTGGCAGTTTACGCTGCAGCTTGTGTGTGATTATCCGCATTTTCTGGCAAAGAATTTTTCTGAAATTCCTGTTTGCAAAAGAACCGATTTGATTACAGACAGCACAATTTTGCCGGCAGTGTTTACAGAGCGCATAAGCAGCAGCGAAATTAGCAATGACGGGGATGTTTTGTGTGAACCTGTCTTTTTAATACGAGGCGGTGCGCCGGCAGAGGGCGAGGGTAGCATCGAGATTGAAGTGAACTCTAAAAAGCTTGTGCTGGACTATACGTTGTCGGAGGGCGAGCTGGTTACGGTTGACATTCCTCAAAGAAGCATAACAAGTGATATAAACGGGAATATACTATCTTTTCTTGCGCAAAACAGCTATTTGTATGATATGTTGCTGCCGGTCGGAGAAAACAGCATTAAGGTTATCGCAAACGACGCGAATGCTGACGCGTGCGTGTCTTTAAGATACAGAAAAAATTATTTAACAATTTGAGGTGGTGTTTGATTGACAGAAATTTTTAAAATGATTGAATACCTAAAGCGCGATGGACTGAAGGATGAAGAAGTAAAAAAACGGCTTAATATTTCCGCACGCAAGTTCGCTAAAAT
This sequence comes from Bacillota bacterium, assembly GCA_029007725.1. GTDB lineage: Bacteria > Bacillota > Clostridia > UBA1381 > UBA1381 > UBA1738. The sequence continues at coordinate 24,037 of JAQXIJ010000041.1, forward strand.
TAAGCGTGAAAATCCGCAGCTTTTTATGCCGGACATGACCGACTATATGGTTGAGGACGCTCTTTTAAAGCGTGCGCTTGGTTTCAGTTATACCGAAGTAAAAGAGGTGGAAAAGGCAAACGGTACGGAGGTTACGAGGCTTCACAAGGAGGTTCCGCCGGATGTGAGCGCTGCAGCTACGTGGCTAAAAAACCGCAAAAGTGATGTATGGCGTGACAAGCAGGAAGAGCCGGGAGGACTTGACAAGGTGACGGAGCTGATAGAAAAATTTGATGTAAAAGCTGAAAAAAGCAGTTTGCAGGCAAAGAACAACAAAAAAAAAGCATAAAAAACTATGGAATTATCAGAAAAGCAGGCGGAATTTTGGAACAGCGCAGTCTGCCGCTGGAATATAAAAGAAGGAGCGACACGGAGCGGAAAAACATACATTGATTATTACTGGATTGCCAAGCGAATAATTAA
>JAQXIJ010000042.1 GCA_029007725.1 Bacillota bacterium
CCCGAACGTATAAAAACCTTTTTTACACCATCAATCCGGCGTAGTTTTTTCAGAAGTTCGGTATATTCACTGTGGCTTATATCCATATTTTTGCATGGTGACGGATACAGGCACTGTCTTTCCTTACATGCACCGGCTGTAAGCTGCTTTTTGCATGCCGGAAATCGGAAGTTTGCTGTCGGTCCGCCGACGTCATGAATATATCCCTTAAAATCCGGCAGCTTTGTCAAAAGCTCGGCTTCGCGGATAATGGATTCGTGGCTTCTTGAAGTCACAATTCTGCCCTGATGAAACGCCAGTGCGCAGAAGTTGCAGCTTCCGAAGCATCCGCGCGAACTTGTAATCGAAAATCTAACCTCTTTAATTGCGTCGATTCCTCCATCCTTTTCATACATCGGATGATATGTCCGCATATAAGGTAGCTCGTACACATCGTCAAGTTCTGCACGAGAAAGCGGCTCCATTGGCGGATTCTGGATGAGGTATTTGTTTCCGTGCTTCTGCACAAGAGCCTTTCCTGTATACGGATTCTGTTCATAGTACTGTATTCTGCATGAGTCGGCATATGCTTGCTTATCCTCGCAGCACTTTTCATATGAGGGAATTATGCGGCTGTCAAAAACACCATTTGTATCTGAAAGATAGCACGTTCCCTTTATATAGGTAATGTCCTTAACGTTCATTCCGCTTTCAAGGCATTCCGCAATCTGTATAATCTGCCTTTCACCCATGCCATACATCAGAATGTCGGCGCGGCTGTCCAGCAAAATTGAACGTCTTACCTTGTCATCCCAATAATCATAGTGTGCAAAGCGCCTAAGGCTTGCCTCAACGCCGCCAATAAGAATCGGAATGTCGCCGAAAGCCTCACGTATTCGGTTGCAATAAACAATAGTTGCTCTGTCGGGGCGTTTTCCTGCCTTATTGCCTGGCACATATACATCACCGCTACGCCGTTTTTTTCCTGCGGTATAGTGATTTACCATAGAATCTATGTTGCCTGCCGAAACCAAAACGGCAAGCCGCGGTCTGCCGAGCCTTAAAAAATCTTTTGTCGAATGCCAGTCAGGCAGCGAAATTATACCGACTTTATAGCCGTTTGCCTCGAGTACTCTTGAAATTATCGCATGTCCGAAGCTTGAATGGTCAACATACGCATCGCCGACAATATACAGAAAATCAAGCTGTTTACAGCCGCGTTTTTTCATATCCTGTCTTGAAACAGGCAAAAAATCATTCGTCATCTTCCTCTTCACCGCTTTGGACGTCATCTTCCTGAATACCGCGGATTCTGTTCAAATATACCTCACGCGGTTTTGAGCCGTTTGCTCCGCTTATAAGTCCACGCGTTTCCATCTGGTCTATAATCCGTCCGGCGCGTGCATAGCCGACCTTCATTTTCCGTTGAACCATCGCTGTTGAAATCTGTCCGAGCTCTGCGGCAAGCTCTATTGCCTGCGGCAGCAGCTCGTCTGCGTCCTTTGACTCGTCCTCGTCTGTCACGCCGTTTTCGCCTGTCGAAATTCTTTCAATATGTTCTTCAAGATCTTGAGCATAATGGTTTTCTTCGGAATTATCTTTTATAAACTCAATAACATTTTCGATTTCCTCGTCGGATACAAATGCTCCCTGAACACGTATCGCATTAGGCAATCCTGTCGGGTGATAGAGCATATCACCTTTTCCCAAAAGCTTTTCCGCGCCTACCTTGTCCAAAATAGTACGAGAATCGACACCGCTGGAAACCGCAAAGGCTATTCTGCTCGGAACATTCGCCTTGATAAGTCCGGTGATGACATCAACCGACGGTCTTTGTGTTGCAATAATCAGATGTATTCCAGCCGCACGCGCAAGCTGAGCCAGTCGGCATATGTAGTCCTCGACTTCTTTTGCCGCAACCATCATTAAGTCAGCAAGCTCGTCTATGATTATAACTATCTGCGGTAGCTTTTCGCCGCCTTCATTCATTATATGTGAATTATATCCTGCAAGATTACGTGTTGCTGTTTCTGCGAACAGAGCATAGCGTCGCATCATTTCGCCGACCGCCCAATTTAATGCTCCGGCCGCCTTTTTCGGGTCGGTTACAACCGGAATCAAAAGATGCGGTATTCCATTATATACTCCCAGCTCAACCACCTTCGGGTCGATCATTATAAGCTTTACGTCATCCGGACTTGCCTTATATAATATACTTGTGATAATCGTATTTATGCATACCGATTTACCCGAACCTGTTGCACCGGCAATCAGCACGTGCGGAAATTTTGCAACATCGCCGATAACAACCTTACCTCCGATATCTTTTCCGAGTGCTACTGTAAGCTTTGATTTTGCATTTTTAAATTCATTGCTTTCAAGCAGCTCGCGCACGGACACCGTTCCGACAGAATTGTTCGGGACCTCTATTCCGACCGCCGCTTTGCCCGGAACCGCAGCAACAAGAACGGTCGGCACGGCAAGATTAAGTGCAATATCGTCTGCAAGACCGGTAATTTTAGCAAGCTTTACGCCGGTCGACGGCTGAATTTCGTACCGTGTTACCGTAGGGCCTTGAGTTACCTGCAAAAGTTTTGCTTCCACCCCGAAGTCTTTCAGTATTTTCATAAGCTTATTTGCCGTTTCATATATTTCATGACGCTTGTCCGACGAAACGGCGGCAACATTTTTCAAAAGTTCTGTAGAAGGGAATTTATATTCTTTTATATCCTTGTCCATCGACTTGTTTATTTCATCTGTCACCTGCTCTTTTTCAAGTTCGGTTGCTTTCTCTGCTTTTTTCGGCTTTTTGCTCTCTGCGTTTTTCTTTTTCTGCTCTTCCAGAAACTCCTTCACACCCTCAGTCTGCGGCAGCTGAGCCGCAACCTCGTCAAGGAACACATCTGGATCAAACCCGATATCCAACGTCTTTTCGACAGCATCGTTTTTATCCGTTTTTTCTTTATTGTCTTTCTTTTCCGCCTTTTCAGTATCCTGTTTGCTGTTCTCCGCAGCGTTATCCTGAGAGAAAACATCTATGTCAAAATTCTCAGTCCTTCCTGCGGCAATTTCGCCAAGCTTTGATTTTGCACGTACAATCCTTTCGGATATGCCTCCGTTATCTTCTTGGTCCATTTCGGACATTCTTTCGGCGCGCCTGTCCCTAGACTCCGAAAATACAGCCGCAAAACTGCCCAGAAGTCCTGTTACGGATATTTTAAAAATCACGCCCAAAAGCAATGCTATTATAATAAATGTAACTATAACAGCCGCTGCTCTACCGACAAGCTTTGCAAGAATTATTGCAAGTGCTCCACCCAGCACTCCGCCGCCTAAGCCTTCTGTTCCGTAACGCCAAAGTGAGGAAATAAGCGGAAATTCGCCTTTTGTAAACAGCATTGTCAGCGTTCCGGTTAGAATAACGCACGCAAGCGACGCTAATCCCTTTATAAGCAGATTATTGGTGCGTTTTACGTTAATTACATATATTCCGAGCGCAAAAACAACAATCGGCACAAGGTATGCCGACTTTGAAAAAAGTCCCATCATGCATTCGTGAATCAGCTTTCCGACAATTCCGGCATACGGAAAATATGTAAAAATTCCGACAAGCACCGATGCCAGAAGCAGCCACACTCCCGCAGTCAGATATCTGTAATCCCTGCTGTTTTGCACACCACGGTTATGTCCACGATTTTTGGCGTTTTTTTTCCGTCCCGTCGCGCTTTTTGACGCATTTTTAGCGGCAGATCTGCGTTGTGTTTTCTTCTTTGCCATTATATAAACACCCCAATGATTATTTTATATTCAATAAAAAACAGTCAATACTAATACCCATTATACTATTATAGCACATCTGCACTTTAAAATCTATATCCATTACGAATTTTTTTAATATTTTTTAATTTTCTATTGAAGAATTACCAAAAGTCTGATAAAATAATAATGTATATTTTTATATATTATTGTTGAAAGGGAGAAAAAAATGGACGAAAAATGCGTTCTTATAATTGAAGATGAGCAGGCCATCGTTGATATTTTAAAATATAATTTTGAAAAGGAAGGATACCATGTGCTTGAAGCAATGGACGGTCAGAAAGGACTTGAACTGGCTCTCGGGGCCAATCCCGACCTCATACTCCTTGACGTAATGCTGCCGAAGATGGACGGCTTTGAGGTTTGCAAAAAGGTACGTGAAAAATCCTCCGTTCCCATAATTATGCTTACCGCACGTGAAGAGGAAGTAGACAAGGTTCTCGGTCTTGAACTAGGTGCGGATGACTACATAACCAAACCGTTCTCAATACGTGAGCTGTCAGCAAGAGTAAAAGCTAACCTCAGACGTACCGTAATTGATCAAGCTCAGTCATCGCAGGAGCCCACAAACAACATTGTTTCGGGTGATCTTGTTATAAATGTCGAGCGATATGAAGTTTCAAAGCACGGCAAGGTTATTGACATAACACTGCGTGAGTTTGAGCTGCTCAAATGCCTTGCAACCCAGCCAGACAAGATTTTTTCAAGAGAAAATCTTTTAAAAAATGTCTGGGGATACGAATATTACGGTGATGTTCGCGCGGTTGATGTAACTGTTCGCCGCCTGCGAGAAAAAATCGAAGACGATCCCGGTATGCCGCGTTACATAATAACCAAACGCGGTGTTGGCTACTATTTTAATAAGGCGTGAAATGAATGTTTAGAAGCATACAAACAAAAATAGTCGCTATATTCATTCTTGTGCTGCTGTCAATTGTCACAGTGCTCGGTGCTTTTCTTACCACAAACATTGTGCGGTTTTATAACAGAGAATTTTCTGTCATGATGAAGCAGGTATTTTCGGGCAGTCTTGTTTCAGAAATAGAGAAAAGAGCCTCGTCTGACGGTGTTTCAGGAATAGCAGGAATTGTCGGATCGTACATTGGTCCTCTCGGCATAGACACATACCGATTTTACAGCATTTTGGATGCGAACACAGGTAATGTACTAATCACATCGGACGAAACGAAAAGTCGCAGTCTTGAAAAAAGCGACAACATAATTATGGCTATGACCGGAAAAACCGGCGACATAGTAAATACCGAAAAGCGCTATATGGACTACGCCGTTCCAATAAGTACAAACGGTGCTCTTTCATATATTGTATATATAAAGGACACAAAAAACGAAATTAATTCGATAACACGCAATGTTATTTTTATTCTCCTTGAGGCTCTTGCTTTTGCCATAGCCATCGCAGTCATACTTGGTTACTTTTTCAGTAAAACTATAACAAAGCCTATACGTAACCTCACAAAAAATGCTGAACGCATTGCAATGGGTTCTTTCGATAAGGTGGATATTATAGATTCAAAGGACGAAATAGGCATTTTGTCAAACACATTCAGCTATATGTCATCTACTCTGCATGACACTATTGAGGAAGTTAATTCCGAAAAAACCAAGGTTGAAACAATTCTTCAGAACATGACCGATGGCATTTTGGCATTTAACCTGAGCGGTGGACTGATTCATATAAATTCAAAGGCAAAGGACATTTTGAACCGAAAATTTTACGATGACATAACCTTTGACAACTTTTTTAAAGAAATCGGAGTTAACGTGTCAATGGGCGAATTTTTGTACATGAAAAGCAGTGCTCCCATCGAACGTCAGACAACCGTTTCTGGTAAGGTTATACATTTCACTTTTGCTACCTTCAGCATCGAAAACAAAATCGGCGGTATTCTAGTTGTTATGCACGACATAACCAGTCAGCAAAAGCTTGAGCTTTCGCGTCGTGAATTTGTTGCAAACGTCTCGCATGAGCTCCGAACCCCGATAACCGCAATTAAATCATATGCTGAAACGCTTATTGACACACCGCAGAGCGATGTCGTGATACGCAACAGATTTTTGGAGGTAATCGTTAAGGAAGCCGACAGAATGGCAAGAATTATCAAAGATTTACTGATACTTTCTAAACTGGACGAGGGGCAGTTTGAGCTCAAGCCATTTGAAAAAATCGACCTCGGCTTGTTTATCGACGGTATTGTCGAAAAAATGTTTTTTTCGGCAAAAGCCAAGCATCAGACGCTGCAATATAAAAAAATTGACGATGTACCATATATAATCAGTGATGCCGATAAGCTTGAACAAGTTATACTGAATATTATTTCAAATGCCGTCAAGTACACACCGGACGGAGGTATAATAGAAATATATACAGGCAAGGGTTACAAAACTGTCTACATTAAAGTGCGTGACAACGGAATAGGTATTCCGGAGGAAAATCTGCCAAGGATTTTCGAGCGTTTTTACCGTGTTGACAAAGCCCGCTCACGCGAAACCGGCGGAACCGGGCTCGGGCTCGCAATCGCCAAGCAAATTATGGATCAGCTCGGCGGTAGCATAAAGATTACAAGCACATATGGAAAAGGCACCGAGGTTACCGTTGTGATCCCTGCATAAATGTCACTTGTTTTTAAATGTGGTGTAACAGCTTTGTAATAATAATATGTTATAATGTTATTATTACTAAAGCTTAGATTAAAATATAATATTATATATTTGTTTTACGAAAGGAATGTCCCATAAATGAAAAAGAAACTGCTAACTTTGCTTTTTGCCAGTATGCTTATATTTGCTGTTCCGTGTACCTCATTTGCCGCATACGGAAATACCATATCACTGAGTGCGCAAGGCAATCGCAGTGACCTTATTTATATAAAGCGTCCTAAATCTCACTCTGCCTCCACTTCTGATAAAACCTACACAATTTCGGCAGTGGGCGCAAGCGGTACAAAGGTAAAGGTCTATAAATATGTTCCGTCCGATGGGATCTGCAAGCTTATTAAATCTGAAACAACTATCGGTGCAAGCGGACTCTACAGCACGGTTGTCGACCTTACATCAGACTCAAACACATTTGTTGTATGCGCAGAAAGCGGAAGTGATTCTCAGCTTGTAAAAATACAAATTTCAAAGGTGAAAAAGAGCACAATAGATAAACTTAAAAATGTTACAGTCAATGTTCTTAACTTTATTAAGTAGAGGTTAATATGAATAAGGAACGGATTAAAAGCGGTGTTTTGATTATTCTTATATTATCAAACATGGTATTAGCCGGAAAGGTACTCATCAATAAAAAATTGTGGCCTTCCGGCTATAATTTTTTTTCAAATTTTACACATGTTTCCAAAAAAGACGACACGTCTACTGCTGCACATCTTGCCGCGCCGATTAAAATTATCGTAAATACAGGATATCAGTCCAGTCGTTTTGACTATAATCGCAGCGACGGATATTTTTCTGAAATTTGTGACGCCGCCGGTTTGTCATTCTCTCAGGCATTCTCTCAGGGAACTGCCAAAACCACAATTTCCGCCGATGAATGGTATGCTGCGCTTACCGCTAAATCAATATACTTTTCATATCCATGTGAATATTCGATTCAGACTTTTTCGCAGCTTCTCGGAATAAACTGCACCGATTCGGAAAACATCGTGTTTTCTAACCTGATAATCAGCGATACAGGAAATGTTTATGTCGAAAACTCCGCAAATGGTACATTTTTTAAGTATCATACATCAAATGCGGACATAGCTCCCATAATTGCCGGGGTACGTGATGACAATAACAACGAAGAATCTATAATCAACTATTCTTTTGACTTAAACTTTGACAAGACCTTCGGCAATGAAAAAACGCTTCTTTCACCACTGATTCCGGTGTATTCGGCACCTGTTTCCGCAGAAAAGCTTGTTGCAGAAAATCCGCTTATGCCTTCAACAAACGAATTTGATATGTCAGCAATTGAAAAAACGCTTTCAGTATTTTCTATAAATACCAATGCCGTAAGCAGATATACAGAAGCTGACGGTACTCTCGTTTTTGTTGAAAACAACGGGATTTTAAAGATTTCACCCGACGGAATACTTGATTTTTCCGCCAGTGATTCCGGAATCAGACTCACTCAATCTGAATCCTCGGATTTATGCACAACGGTTACGGCTCTTGCCGCCTTTGTCGATGAAATCAACTCAAGCGCAGATCTGCAGAAAGATATGACTATCACCTCTTCCCTTGCAGACGCCGGGGAAACAAACTTTTCTTTTTCATATCTTGTAAATGGTCTTCCGGTTGTCTATCAAAACCGCGATGCTGTTTCCGCCACAGTTGAAAACGGACGGCTTAAAAAATATACACAGGTGCTCAGAAAATACAGCGGAACCAATAAGTTTTCCGATTCGCCGACATATATTGATGCACTGGACAGTGCCATTTTGCGATATCAGTCATCTATGAGCGAAATTCATATCACAAAGATATATCTAAGTTATATCGACAACCTGTCAATAGGCGAAAAAAACGCTGACTGGTATGTTGATATTGACAATGTTGTGGCACAATAATTAAAAGGAGGTTATCATGAACTGGAGCAAAGCAAAAACAATGCTAATTGTACTTTTTCTTGCGGCAAACTTATTTTTGCTTATTAATATAATTAATTCCGCACACAAATCGGACGCGATTATGCCCGAGATAATGACCTCCACAGTTGATATTTTAAAAAATAATGGTATTACTATCGATAAAAGTATGATACCTCAGAAGAATATTTCTGTTCCGTATGCAGAGGCAGAAAATGCCGTTTCAGATTACCTTGAATTTTCCGAAAAGCTGCTCGGCAAAAATATCACGAAATATGCTGAGGATACATACAAATCAAATGTTGGTGAAATAAAATTTAGCGGAGATTATTTTTCATACAAAGCGGCCGATTCCAATGAAAAATCAACTGACATAACACAAAAGGATGCAATAACAATTTCTTCTCAGTTTTTAAAAAACTGTGGAATAGATCTGTCCTCTGCAAAATCTTCAGTTCAGCAGGGTAGCGGGAACTATATAGTTACTTTTAGCAGTAGAATTAATTCTATGCCATTTTTCACATCATCGGTCACAGTTACTGTGCAAGGCAACAAAGTTGTGTCTATGGACGGTTGCTGGTTCAACAAAACCTCAAAAAACGTAACATCAATCACACTTAAAAGCGTTACCGGGGTGCTTATAGATTTCATTTCACTTCCAGGACGAACGCAGGGGCAAGTAGAAATCAGCGATCTTACTCTCGGGTATTACATTCCGGAAACCAATAAATATCACAAATCTCTGGTTCTTATACCTGCATGGCAAATATCTCTGACAGATGGAACAAGTTACTGCATTGACAGCCGAAATCCGGAATAATTGTGAAAAAAACGCTTTAATATTTCTGTGAACTGCCACGGTTTGTTCAGACAGTACAAAAGTCCCTATGGCAAGCGACATTAAATTTTAATTAGCACACTGACTTCGTTTTAGGGCGGAGTCAGTTTTGTTTTTATTTGAATTCTTTGGTTATTGTAAAAATGGATAATCTTGATGGTATATGAGTACAACTCTCCTTGATTTCTTTTCGATATATGAAACATCCAAAACCCATTTTTTGATTTTGTTCTTCGGCGGTCGCCCCTTTCGTTTCAATGATATTCCCGCCTCAAGATTTCTTACATTTTTCTTTTCGTTTAAAAAAGTCTTTTACCTGTTCCCTACAAAAGACCGGCTTTTCTCAGATTTACCGTAATGTTAAACCTTACTATTTTAACTCTATTATCTCTTTTTTATACTGCTTGATATGGTCTGTATTCTATTTGCATAAAAATCCTCCTATGGCAGGTTATATTATTCTACCATAGGAGGGTATCTTTTTCTATTGTCAGTTTTTACTGATTATGCTCAAAAAAATTGCGGTCTTTTTTATTATTCATCCTGCCATCCTATATATTTTGCACAAACGCGGTATATAGGCATACCTTGTTCAGTAAATCTAGTCTCATATTCTGTCATAACGTTTTCCTCAGCAAACTTTGATTTATGCAAATCAAATGTTATGTCGCTCATCTTAAAATTTTCCTGCGCAAATGAATTAAGTGAAAATTCAAACAGCTTCAAATTATCCGTTTTAAAGCAAATACCGTCGCCGTTATTCAAAAGTTTTTTATATACTTCCAGGAAATTTTTATGCGTCAGTCGACGCTTTGCCTGTTTATTCTTTTTCCAAGGATCGGAAAAGTTTAAGTATATCCTTTTTACTTCTCCTTTGTCAAAACAATCCGCCAGCATTGCGGCATCAGATATTATAAACCGTATATTTTTAAGCCCCATCGGGAGAGCTTTTTCGATCGCAAGCACCATTATATCCGGCACAATCTCAACAGCAACAAAATTTATATTTGGGTATTTTTTTGCCATTTCCGTAATAAACATACCCTTTCCGCAGCCAATTTCTATTTGGATAGGATTGTTATTTCCAAACTCCTTGTCCCAGCAGCCGCGAAGCTTTTCCGGTTTCCTTATCCAAAGCTCCCCGCTTTTTTCAAGGCGCACTCCGCAGTTTTTCTTTTTACGCATACGCATAGAATACATTTCCTCCTGAAATTTAATGACTTAAAATATTAAAGGGTGAACAATGTATGCTCACCCCTTTGTTTATTACAGAGTACCGAACAGTCTGTCCCCGGCATCACCGAGTCCCGGAACTATATATCCGTTTTCATTCAGATGGTCATCAACAGCCCCGCAATAAATATCTACGTCCGGATGTGCCTTCCTGAGCGCCTCGATTCCACTCGGAGCTGCAATTATACAAACAAACTTTATACGCTTTGCACCGCGTTTTTTTATCATTGTTATAGCATCGGTAGCGCTTCCGCCCGTTGCAAGCATAGGGTCAAGCACAAGCACCTGTCTTTCCTTAATATCATTCGGAAGCTTGCAGTAATATTCAACCGGCTCCAGAGTTTCTTCATTTCTGTAAAGTCCGATATGTCCGATTTTTGCAGCCGGAATCAAATCCATAAGTGCATCAACCATTCCCAGTCCTGCTCTTAAAATAGGCACAAGCGCAACTTGACGCTTTGTTCTTTTTGCGGTCATTTTAGTTATAGGAGTTTCAATTTCATAATCCTCAAGATCCAAATCCTTGGTTGCCTCATATCCCAGCAAAAGTCCAATTTCATGTGCACAGTCACGGAAATCTTTAACTGAGGTGTTCTTATCTCTCATAATTGACAGCTTGTGCTGAATAAGCGGGTGGTTCATTACGTATACTTTATCATCCATTTTCGTAATCCTTTCATACAACAAATTTTCACTAAATTTTATTATATAATAAATTACTCATTTTGTCTATACTTTATTGTCAAATTGATAGAAATTTTATATTATTGGCAAATCTATATGGAAATAATTTCTTTTTCTATCAGAAATCTGTTCGCCTTTTTTAATATATCATTGTCAAAGGTAAGTGTTTTTTGTGCTGTTCCAAAATCGCACCACAAAAAATCAGCAATTTCGGATTCTTGAATCGTTATATCATCATTCACCGGATTTGCCAAAAAATACACAACATCTTTTGTCACACCCTCCTCAGGTGAATATGTAGACACCTCTCTGAATCCGTCAATAAATTCCGCCTTTATTCCTGTTTCTTCAAAAATTTCGCGTTTTGCCGTTTCGTGCTCGGTTTCATTCGCCTCAACGTGACCTTTTGGAAATCCCCAGTGCCCTATAGCCTTGCCCTTTTGGTTCAGTACGAGCAAATATTCGGTTCTTCCGCTGTTATTTCTTACCAAAACTGCTCCGCAGGATTTTTCGTAGCTCATATTTGCACTTCCTTTATAACATTTCCTTTGACAATATATACGTGATTAGCAAGCTTAAACATAGGTCTGTCATTCATAGAGTCGGTATAAAACTCATCAATCTGAGCATCAGGAAAAGTCTCCTTAAAGATATCAACCTTCTTTTTATGAAAACACAGTCTTGTGATTTCTCCGTTTTTTTCATCCATATGAGAGCAAAGAAGATTGTTAACACCTATTCGGCGACAGATTTCATTAAGGATAAAATCACTATTTGCTGACAAAATCACATCATCATCTTTTTGATTTTTCAAATAAAACTTTTTAATTTTGTGTTCGTTTTTATCCCAAAATTCCTTCACGATGTCGTCAAGCGTCCCAAACATTTCTATCATGCGACGCGAATATTGTGACGCGCAGTCGATCATTTCGTCAACCGAAATCAAACATCGCTTGTACCGAATAAGCATATAAAGCACTTTCGGCAGAATTGCGGCAAGACGTATATTTTTTTTCATAAGGAAAAAGTAAAAATCAACTACACTTTCGCCGTCATAAATAGTATTATCAAAATCATAAACATTCATTTTTTAACTCCGATTGCCTGAATATATGATATGTCCGACAGTTTAAAATTTTTCAGACAGGTCTCCTCGAAAGTCACGTGTTCTCCGTTTTTTATGCCCGGGTCATTAAAATATATCCCATTATCATCATATCCAACCGCAACCATTGTATGCGGATATTTTTCATATCTTACAAGCACACCCTTATGGTTTGCGTCAAGGGCCTCCTTTATTGCATTTGCCGCATCCTCATCAGTTTCAACTTTAAGCATTGTTTCACCGCGCTTGTTACTTAGGTTAAAGCCTGCATAGTACTTTGAATCTTTCGGCAAAGCTGGTATAAACTCACAGCCGAAGCTGTCAATTATCCCTGCATGGCTCGAAATATAATTCCCGGCATATCCCTTGTCAATATTATACTGTCCCACATCGCTCGGAAGAATGGTTTTTCCCGTTAAATCAGAAAGAATCATCGCATATGAGCATACCCAGCAGTATCCTCTGCCGTTATTTTCAAGCGCAATATCAGGCTGCGACTGATAAAAAAAGGTAAACGGAAATTTACCCGAACCGGTTGAAATTTCCTTTGCTGTGTTTTCTGCTTCCGTCAATCCGATTATTTTTATTTCTGAAGAAATGGTCACCGTTCTTGTTGCGCTGTCATATGAGATTGTTTCACCGAATGGTTCCACCAGTTCTCTCACCGGAACAAACGTATAGTTGTTTCTTATAATAGCCGGCACAGGCATTTGCATTTCGGTATCATTAACGCACACTTTACTGGAATTTTCGGTAAATACAACAGTCGTGCTGCCATCCGACAGGGTTATTCTGCCCGTGTCCTCAGAATATTTAATTCCCAGTCCCATAACTTCGGCAATGGGGCGCAGCTGAACAAGCGTTTTTTCATTAAGTATAAGCGGCTTCTGATTAAATTCAAGCACCGTATTGTTGTATTTTACCGTAATATCACTGTCCGCAAACGCTGCCTGCGATATAAAAAGCACCGACGACGCCACAAGGCAAGCTAATATTTTTTTCATAACAAATATGTACCTTTCTTATATCAAATTTATACTTACTTTATCATTATAACACAAAATCCGTCCAAAATCCACAATATTTTTTTAACAATTCAGTAACATTTTTTAATACTTAAAAAAAAGAATTAAAATTTTAAAAAAAGCCTTGTAAATATTTGAATAAGATGATATAATATATCCGTTATATATAAATTTACAGGAGGTTTACTGCAGATGAATACAGCATTCTTGATTTTGCACATTATAGTGACGGTATTGCTAATCACTGTCGTATTGTTGCAAGAGGGTAAGGATCCGGGATTAAAAGGCATTTCCGGCACTGTTCCCGATTCGGGCGATTCATTCTTTAACAAAAACTCAGGAAGAACAAAAGCTTCTATCCTTTCAAAAACAACTGCCTCTCTCGCCGTATTGTTTCTTGTAACAACAGTTGTACTGACACTTTTAAACGCATAGTTTTCGGGCAGACATACTTTGAAGATTTGGTCGGTGCCTTTTGGTGCCGATTTTTTCGTATAAAAAAATCAGACAAAAAACTTGCCTGACCGTATATCTGTAAACTATATCCTGATTATATGTAAAATATCTACGGAAGATACCTGTGCAGCAAATATATAATTTCTCCGAAAAACGTATTCTTTTTTTCGGCATCTATATCTATTCCACATAGCAGATCAATGTTTCCTATCTTATGCTTTCCGGCAAAAATTTCGGCATATCCTATTTTTGTACCGATTGAAACAGCGTGCCGCACATCTTTAATAAAATATACCTTAGCCAAAATCCTCGGCGCGTTTCCATCCTTGCATGGCACAGTTATATCTCTGTCGGACAGCAAATTTACATATTTTCCGCATATCTTTCTTGTGCATATTCGCTCATTTTTATTTATGACGGTTTTGTGTACTATTTTTGAAAAAGCATCGTCAAAAAACCAGCAGTGATCACGCCAATCGTCGCGGTCATTAAGTGTAACGGCAATGATTTTTACTCCGTCACGGTCGGCACATGATACAAGACATCTTCCGGTAATTTTTGTAAAGCCGGTCTTTACACCTACGCAGCCTTTGTACTGCCACAAAAGTTTGTTATGGTTTTTGAGATATGTAACCGAATTTCCTGATTTAATCTGATATTCCTTGGTGGCAGCAATATGCGAAAACGTTTCATTTTCCATTGCATAGGCAGTTATCAGAGCCATGTCAAAGGCTGTTGAATAGTGTGTTTCGGCGGACAAGCCGTTCGGATTTTCAAAATGTGTATTTTTGCAGCCAATTTCGCGCGCTTTGCAATTCATAATTTGCACAAAATTTTCCGTTGAGCCTGCAACACCCTCGGCGATGGCCACAGCGGCGTCGTTTCCGGAATTCAGCATCAAGCCGTACAGAAGATCATGCAGTTTTACTTTGTCCCCTGATTTAAGATAAATCGACGAGCCCTCCTGACTTGCTGCATTCTGAGAAACGGTAACCTCATTTTCGAGATTACCGTTTTCTATTGCTATTATTGCCGTCATTATTTTTGTAGTGCTGGCCATGCCGTGTCTCTTACCAGCATTATTGGCATAAATTACTTGGCGTGTTTCGGCTATCATAACGCAGCAGCATTCCGCCGAGGATGAAGAAGCAAATGCTGCGCCGCCGTAAACAAATATAAGTATTACCGCAAAAATTGCAGATATTTTTTTCATCAACATCACCTGTAACATTTTATGCACAAGTATGTGGTTTAATTCGTTATTTGTAATATTTGACAGCGGATTTGAACAGTCCCATTTCGTATTTCCCAGGTACGTTTTTATAAAGTCCATCACCAATTCTCTCAGAATGTCCCATTTTTCCAATAATTCTGCCATCTGGTGAGCATATTCCTTCAATGGCGCAGCAGGAATTGTTTGGGTTAAACTGAATATCATTCGTCGGCTTTCCGTCCATGTCAACATACTGTGTTATAATCTGACCGTTCTTTTCAAGCTCTGCTATAACGTTGTCGCTTGCAATAAATCTGCCTTCGCCGTGAGAAATAGGAACTGTATATATCCCGCCAAGTTCGGACTCACAAAGCCACGGTGAATTATTCGAAACAACCTTTGTTCTTACCATCTTTGACTGATGCCTTGCAATCAAGTTATATGTCAGTGTAGGACATCCTGCATCGGTATTGATAATTTTACCATATGGCACAAGACCAAGCTTTATAAGTGCCTGGAAGCCGTTACAAATACCTGCCATGAGTCCGTCACGTTCCTCAAGCAGCCGCATAACCGCATCTTTTATTTCCGGATTACGGAAGAATGCAGTGATAAACTTACCCGAACCGTCTGGCTCATCTCCGCCAGAAAAGCCTCCAGGAATAAAAATTATTTGTGAATTTTTAACCTTTTTAGCAAATTCGCGTACAGATTCCGCAATATGCTGTGCTGACAGATTATTTATAACGAAAATCTCCGGATCACCGCCGGCATTCAGCATAGCCTTTGCGGTGTCGTACTCACAGTTTGTTCCCGGAAAGACAGGTATAAGCATTTTTGGCTTTGCCGTCCTTATGGAAGGTGACTTGACGCTTCCTGCCTTATAATAAAACTCTTTAATCTTAATATTTTCAGTCTTTATATTACATTTATATATGTCTTCAAGCTTGTTTTCATAAATTTCGCAAAGATCATCAAGCGAAACAGAATAGTTTTTGTATGATATTTCGGTTTTATTGGAGGTTGTGCCAAGAAGTATTCCCGCATCTGTGTCGTCGGCAATTTCCAGAATAAACGCACCGTAATTATATCCGAAAATTTCTTTTTCTGAAAGAGTGTCGGCGTATTCAAATCCGATCCCGTTACCCATAGCCATTTTGAGTACCGCCTCGGCAATGCCGCCATAGGTCGGAGTGTATGCAGCATTGACAATTCCGCGGCGCATCATATCCGTCACCTCAGTGAAAACCTTTTTTTGCGATTCGGGGTTCGGTAGTCCGTTTTCGTCATACACCGGCTTTATCATAACAACCTTATGCCCGCCGGATTTAAATTCCGGCGAAATAATGTTATTGATATTTTCTGTTGTAACCGCAAAGGACACCAGTGTCGGCGGAACATCAATATTTTCAAAAGTACCGCTCATTGAGTCCTTGCCGCCTATTGAAGCAATATCAAAATCTTTCTGTGCCATAAAGGCACCCAAAAGTGCTGCAAGAGGTTTACCCCAGCGTTCTTTATCCTGCATCGGCTTTTCAAAATATTCCTGGAATGTCAGGTACACGTCCTCAAATGCTGCACCCACCGCAACCAGCTTGCAGATTGATTCTACAACTGCCATGTATGCGCCGTGATATGGGCTCTTTTCCGTTATAAACGGATT
>JAQXIJ010000043.1 GCA_029007725.1 Bacillota bacterium
CTTGACGTGCCGTCAATTTTACGCTATAGTACAGTTACGGGCTGAAAGCCTAAATCCGGCTTCCAGCCCGTAAAATTTACTTAGATTATATTATCATTTTGGAGCTAAATTTGAGGTTTACACAAAATGAGGGATTGCCCCCATAAGTTCCGTCAAACATTTCATTTTCCCGGAAAAGATTTGGACATATTTCCAATCTACTTTTGATTTAGATTTACTTCGTAAAAATCACGCTTGATCATATCTTTTTAATGCATAATAAATTTGCTTATATCCTCAGAAACGTCTGTGTTCATAAAACAATCCTGTCATTTTCTATATCAGCCATGCAATAGCCTCCCTATTATAATTATTTACCTATTGCTTAACCTCTAACGTGAAGTAAGGATTAAATAAAAATTCTTCTGTAATAGCAGATACAGCATTTTCCTGTACACACATCTCAACACGTGTGTTAATCTGTGGTATAATTACCGCAGCGTTTTTTGCATATGTTTCCTGTTCTGATATAAATAATTGATGGACTCATTTCCAGAAACAAGATTAATTCCTTTCATATCAAGAGGATATTCGGTAAATCCATAGGTTACCTTAAAATACTCTGTTATATAAATTTTATCAACAGGATTATTAAGAATTTTTCGATGTATCGCAATTTCTCCATTTCTTAGAAATTTTTAAACTGTTTTCAGTTAAATATTTCTTCTTTTAAATTCCAGCGTTACCGGTCGCAATTCAATAAGCACTCCGTCGTCTGTACGTATAACATTGTCAATCTTAGTTTTATACAGGCATATCTCTTTTTTCTCGCCTTCATACTCTATAAATGCAGTTGTTCTTTAACCATCGGCAAAATGATTTTTATATCCTGTACAAATTTGTATTAGAAATGGATATGAATTCATATCTAGCATAGCTGAATTCGGTTCAATAAAACATTCAAACTCAGATATGTAAGATTTAATTTATCTCTGTACAGACTTCCGATATCAATCTGTACCCATCATATCTCTTCAAATATTTTAAATATGCCTCTTGCTTTGCCGCCAGAACATCGTCGATTCCTCTGTTTTTTAGTTCATGAACATAATCGTCAAATTTATCAATAGGTTCTATACCCATAAAATGATCATTTCATTTGTATAAGAGTCAACAACCGAAGACTTTTTGATAATTTATGTTGTATTTTCACAGACATAGATTATATATGGAACAATTTGTGCACTTGTATCTGTTTCACTCCATACTTTAAGAGCATCCTGCTGCTGAGTTAATGAACCATACTGTTCCATATATCTCTTATCCTAAAACAAATGCTCCCATGTCACAGCTTTGTGCATATCTTGCAAGGGCAGCTGACATTGAAGGTCCGTCGCTGTTTTTTGTAATTAGATCTGTATATTTTGGATATCAATTTTCCATTTTATAGATTTCACCCTCAATACCGAAGTTAAACAGAATGCTTCCCTTTTCACTGTAATCGTAATTTAATAGCTTATATGCTGCATAAAGATTTTTACAGCTTGTTGTTATAGATGCACCAAATTTAACAACCGATAGACTTTGGAAACTGAATTTTTCCAAATCGCCCTCTTTAAGTCCAGGCATAGGAGCAGCAATAAGATCAAACTTATCATTTTTGTTCATGGAGATCCACTTTCCTATTCCACTTCCAATCGAACCTACTGTTGCTCCAAGCTTGTCGTTTAAAATTTTGGTATCAGTGCTTTTGCGTCATAACTTGCCATATCACTCTCTAAAAGACCTTTTTGATACCACTCATTCATCTTTTTTACAAAATCCTTGAACTGTGGTTCAATAGGTCCATACTTTACTGTATCCCCCGTCCATATAGTAGCCCTGAACTACTCCATAAGCTCCGTTAAATGCACCGTATCTGAAGGCACTAGTTGACATTGAAAGAGGAGTTGCATTTTTCTTTTCCTTAGTGGCAGATGCTGGAATTTAATTTTAACATCTGTCTCCTCCTTTAACTTTTTTTGCAAAAGCTGTGTCCCAATAATCTGATACATCATTAGCCTCTTGCGCTGAAAGTGGCATCCATACAGTTAATGTATTATCACTATCAGCCTATACCTGTTTTACCATATGATGTCAACATTGTTGCTGCAGAAATCAAATCTAAACAAATCGCAATGTTTTTTTAACTTCATATTTACTCCTCCATTTTAATTTTTTATAGTGAATACTTGAAAGTCTATATAGCTGCTAGACAATATCAAGTACTGGCAATCACCTTATACCTTTCTTATAATTAAATTATGGGGTTATACTTATATTTTTTCAATTGATATTTTCTCATCAAAATGACAGTTTCATAATTATTGAATGTAGGAAATTTAAGCTGTTTTGCATAGAGTTTTATCGTTTCTTTTTTTACGCTGTTCATTTGATATCACATTCATTTCAGAAGTGAATCATAACGTTTTAGATCAGGAATGTTGATATGCAATTCTGAAACTTTGTGACCTTAGTATTCGCAATTGTTCCAGCGGCACATAAATACACAGTATCGTAGGAATCTGCATAAGGCAGATGCTTTATCCCGATTTATATAATTATATGCAAAACGTTCTTAAAACAAAAAACAAGCATATGCTTTTGAAAGCACTATGCTTGTTTATTGCAAATTTGGTGTACAAACTAATTATTGCAACGTTATATTCAACTGAAAATTACAGATATTTCTTAATTATTTAACTTTCTTTTTAGCCTCAATTTCAGAAGTTTTCCATGCTGACCACAGCGGGCTCGCAATAAATATTGATGTATATGCACCTGCCAGAACACCGATTATAAGCGGGAATGCAAACTGCTTGATTGAGTTTACGCCCATGAAATACAGAAGAACTATCGTAATTAATGTAGTGATTGTTGTGTTCAATGTTCTTCCCATTGACTCCATAATACTTCTGTCTACAACTTCATCAACCACTCCACCTTTTTTTGCATTAAATCCTCGCATATTCTCACGAATTCTGTCGAATACAACGATTGTGTTGTTAATCGAATAACCTACAACCGTAAGCATAGCTGCAATAAATGTGGTATTAAGCGGATAATATGTCATTGCATAGACTGCCATCATAACAAGTACGTTTATTGCAAGAGCTACAACCGCCATAACAGCGCTTTTAACCTCAAATCTCACAGCAATATATGCAAGTATACAGAGAATTGCAATAAGTGTGAAAATGAACGCTTTTCTCTGAATCTGTGCACCAAAGCTTGCTGAAGCACTATTCATTGACATAACGGCATCATCACCGTATTTTTCTTTGATTGCGTCTGTAAGCTTTGTCTTTGTTGCATCGTCCAACTCGGACATTTTTATTGTTGCCTGTGTTCCGTTACCAATTTTTTGAACAACCGGAGCAGCAACCTCACCAGCAGCCTTTACAACAAGATCCGCAACTTCCTGGTTATCAAACTGTGAACCGATATTAAGCTGCATTCTGATACCTCCGACAAATTCGGTATCGTAGTTAAAGCCGTGAATAGCATACATAACTATTCCGGCAAGTATAATCAGGGCAGGAAGTAACAGAAATATAACTTTATTTTTTGTAATACTAAAATTCTTCATCATTATCACCCTCCCAATTATGCGCAGAACAGCTTGCGGTTATTAAATCTAAAATTAACAAGCTGTTTAAGCAGTAATTTAGTTACAACTATTGCCGTAAACATACTGATAACGACTCCGATACCGAGAGTTACCGCAAAGCCTCTGATTGTGCCTATTCCGGATAGGTAAAGAACAACACAAGAAATTATTGTTGTAACATTTGAATCAAGTATAGCCGAAAATGCCTTGTTAAAGCCTGAATCAACAGAAGCCTTAATTGTCTTTCCAAGTTTAAGTTCTTCCTTCATTCTCTCGAATATTATAACGTTTGCATCAACCGCCATACCAAGTGACGTGATAATTCCTGCAATACCCGAAAGACTCAAGTTTACTCTCATAACACCGAGAACAAGTGAAATAAGTCCAACATAGATTGCAAGAGCTATTGAAGCCAATAAGCCTGACATTCTGTACATAATAATCATGAACAGCATAATTATCAAAAGACCGATTCCGGCAGCCTTAAGTGATGTTGGAAGTGCATCGGCGCCAAGTTCGGCACCTACGGTTTCTTTTGAAATTACATTAAGCTCAAACGGCAGCTGACCGGACTTAATCTGGTTTGCAAGCTCTTGAGCCGTTTCTGGAGTGAAGTTACCTTCGATAATACATGTTTCGGAATTGATTTCCTTGCTTACCGTAGGAGCTGAAATTGCCTGACCATCCATTACTATAGCAATATAGTTTCTGCCCTGTGATTCGGAAGCTGCCTTTTTGGTTGCCTCGGCAAACTTTGAAACAGCCTCGGGTTTAAGCGTCAGCTCAACATAAGCAGAACTTGCCGATGAGCTTGAGCTTGTCTGACCATACTTATATTCCGCACCCTTTATGTCTGTAGCGCCGTCAAGAACTACGTTTCCGTCAGCATCTTGGAATGTCAGCTTTGCTGTCGATCCCAAAAGGCTTGCTGCCGTATCCGTGTCCGTTACCGACGGAATTTCAACGGTAATCTGACCGTTATTTCCTTTTGAAATACGTGTTTCGGTATAGCCTGCATTGTTCATACGCGCGTTAAAAATTGACTCTACAATGCTCATTTCCTGGTCTGTAGGATTGTCTTTGCTTGCCTGAAAAGTGATTACGGATCCCCCTGCCAAGTCAATTCCCTTTCTTATACCCTTATCCTTATCAAACACGCCGCCGTAATTGAAGCCTGCTACATTAAAACCTATAAATGCAACATAATTCAGTACGATAGCAATGATAACCATAAGAGCAAGAAGTAAAACGCTCTTCTTTTTCATAGTTAATTCATCCTTTCGTTTTTTAAAGTAATATACCTTATGTATTATATAACTAAAATCCAAATTAGTCAACAATATTTTACTCTTTATTGTCTATATTTTATATTTTTTGGCAATTTACTTGATGATTTTGGATATTTAGGGTAAAATAAAGTGAGAGAAACGAGGGATTATATGGACAGAAAAGAAAAAGTGTACGCTTATATATCTTCAAAGGAATATATACCGCTTACCTTTGAAGAGCTTGCCGATGTTCTATGTGTTCCGGATTCGGACAAAAGTATTTTAAAAAAAATTTTAGACACTCTTGCCGCAGAGGGCAAAATATTTTTATCAAAGAAAAAACGATATGCTTCATGCGAAAAAAATATGATGTATCCGTGCGTCCTGCATTGCAGCGCCCGCAGTCACTTTGGCTTTGCAGTTGCGAAAAATCTTGAAAAAGACATATACATTTCACCTGACAACATGGCGGACGCGATCGACAGCGACCATGTGCTTGTTCGTGTAACAAAGCGATCTAAAACTCGTGATGAGGGGGTTGTGGAATCGGTTTTGCAGCGCGGCAACACTACAATAAGCGGTGTAATGCTCAACGAATTTAACGTCCGGCCCGATAATCCGCGCATATACAAAAATATTAAGCTTACCGAAACGCACAATGCGAATTCCGGTGACCGTGTTCTTGTCAAAATCACCAATTATTCTAAAAGCGTGAACATATGCGGAATAGTAACCTCAGTGCTCGGCAGCAGTCGTGAACTTAAAACTCTTACCGAAGCTATAATCATTGAACACAATATAAAACAGGAATTTGAAGAAGCTACCATAAATCAGGCACGCTCGCTTACGACCGAGCTTTCAAAAAAAGATTTTGATGGAAGATGTGATTTTACCAAAAAAACGGTTTTTACAATTGACGGCGATGATGCGCGTGATTTTGACGACGGTGTTTCACTTGAAGTGCTTGAAAACGACAACTATGAACTCGGTGTGCACATTGCCGACGTAACAAATTATGTCATGCATGCATCTCCTCTCGATTCCGAAGCATTTGAGCGCGGCACAAGCGTATATCTTGCAGATAGAGTTATTCCCATGCTACCGCTTGAACTCTCAAACGGCATATGCAGCCTTAATCCCAACGTCGACAGACTAACACTTTCGGTTATTATGGAAATTGATTCGGTAGGAAATATAATAAATCACAGACTGGTAAAAAGTGTAATTAACTCATGTGAGCGCATGACATATAATAATGTAGCAAAAATTTTGGATGGTGACGTCGAGCTGTGCGAAAAATATGCTCACATTGTTCCTGTACTCGAAAATATGCACAAGCTTGCCTCCATTTTAAATGCTAGGCGCGAAAAGCGAGGAAGCATTAACTTTGATTTTCCGGAATCGCGCATAATTGCTGGTGAGGACGGCAGACCGACGAAAATTGTTAAGGTTGTACGCAACGATGCACACAAGCTTATTGAAGAATTTATGCTTACAGCAAACGAAACCATTGCAGAATTTGCGTTTTGGGCAGATATTCCATTCGTTTATCGCGTTCACGAGCAGCCGGACAGTGAAAAAATGACGGCATTTAGAAAATTTATTTCCGGCTTCGGTCTGCATTTAAAAGGACTCGAAGTTCACCCAAAGGATTTGCAGCGCATTTTGGAAGAAATAAAGGGCACTGAAAACGAAACGCTTATAGCATCATATATGCTGCGATCGCTGATGAAAGCGGAATATCGTGCGGAATGTAACGGTCATTTTGGTCTGGCGGCAAAGTATTACTGTCATTTCACCTCCCCTATCCGCCGTTATCCCGACCTTATAATTCACCGCATTTTAAAAGATTTTCTTGACGGAAAGGATTTATCCCACTACAATGACTATGTTATCGGTGCCGCCGCTCATTCAAGCGAAAAGGAACGCAGTGCGGAACTTTGCGAGCGTGATGTTGAGGATCTTATGAAAGCCGCATACATTGAAGATTTTGTCGGTGCAGAGTTTGAGGGACAGATTTCTGGAATCACCCCATTCGGTATGTTTGTCATGCTTGCGAATACAGTTGAGGGTCTTGTGCGCCTTGAAACAATCGACGATGATTTTTATGAATATGACGAAGTTCTTCGCAGACTGGTCGGAAAACGCAAAGGAAAAACTTATAATATAGGTGATACTGTTGAAATCGAAGTTGCAAAATCTGATTTGCAGACGCGTCAAATAGATTTTGTTTTAAAGGGCAGTCATCCGCATCGAACCGCATCAAATCCTCCAATTCGTCATAACAAAAAAGCAAAGCGCAAATTTATTAAATCAAGAAGCAAACGAGGAAGAAGAAATGGAAAAGTTTGAGATAATTGTACCCTGCATTTTTGGAATGGAGGCATTTGTAAGCCGCGAAATCAGGCGGCTCGGATACGAAACGACATCTGTCGAGGACGGAAAGGTGACGTTTTCGGGCAATTTTGAAGCCGTTTGCCGTGCAAACATCTGGATTCGCTGCGGCGAGCGTGTTTTAATCAAAATTGCTGAATTTAATGCTGTTACATTTGAAGAGCTTTTTGAACAGACAAAAAATGTTGACTGGGCGCATTGGCTTTCAAAGGACGCAGCATTCCCCGTCAAAGGCTTTTGCCTCAAATCCACCCTCGCCAGTATGCGTGACTGTCAATCAATAATCAAAAAAGCGATTGCATCTTCTCTTTCAGCAAAATACGGTATAGAATGGTTTGAAGAAAGCGGTCCCGTATATCAGATACAGTTTTCGGTTTTTAAAGACAAGGTCACGCTCATGATAGACACATCAGGTGATGGACTGCACAAGCGCGCCTACCGCAGAAAATCAAATGCCGCGCCACTTAAAGAAACAATAGCAGCCGCAATGGTCATGATGAGCTACTGGAAATTTGAATATCCGCTTTGTGACCCATTCTGCGGCAGCGGCACAATTCCGATTGAGGCAGCAATGTTCAAGCGCAATATAGCTCCGGGTCTTTTGCGGCATTTTTCGGCGGAAAGCTTTGTTCAATTTCCGCATGAGATGTGGAAAAAGGCGCGTGATGAAGCGGAAAGTGCAAAGCGCAATACCCCTCTTATAATCTATGCCTCGGACATCGACACCGACACCGTCCGCATCGCAGAAGAAAACGCAAAAATCGCCGGTGTTGCGGACTTGGTAAAACCTACAGTAGGCAATGCTGCTGACTTTTTTTCTGGAGAACGATTCGGCAGCATAATATGCAATCCTCCTTACGGCGAGCGTTTAAGCGATTTAAAGTCATGCGAGGAGCTATATGCAAAAATCGGAAAAACCTTTTCACATCTTAGAGACTGGTCATACTATATCCTCACCTCGGACGAAAATTTTGAAAAATGCTTCGGCAGAAAAGCCGACAAAAAACGCAAAATTTATAACGGTATGATAAAATGCAATGTCTACCAGTACTTTGGTGCACGTCCACCGAAAACAAATAACAAATAAAGCTCTAAAACACCGGCTGTTCTGCGCTATTCTCGGCATGGTGTTTTTTTATGCTCTTTTGCAGTTTGCTACATCGTTTTACATAATTTCCCACCAATGTGTTTTATATAATTTTACAAACAAATTTTAGCCAAACAATTTCTGCAAAAAGACACTATATTTAGTAATGTATACGAAATTTTTTATTTAGGTTGACAACATATAGTTGTCATGTTAAAATCAATATTGAAAAAGGGTATATCATGTATCTGTTTAAGTTTACCTACCACGGCGCCATCCGCCGTTTGGGATATCGATGCTGTGTTATCCTTTGTTGAAACAGTTAAATCTTTGGGAGGTTTTAGAATGAGAGATTTTGAACAATGGCATGGATTTAAGGGAGTAAAATGGCGTGATGATATTGATACACGTGATTTTATTCATGACAACTACACACCGTATGACGGCGACGAGTCCTTCCTTGAAGATGCTACCGATGCAACAAAGAAGCTTTGGGACAAGCTGCAACAGTTGCAGAAAGAAGAACGTGCAAAAGGCGGCGTTCTTGATATGGATACACATATAGTAACCGGAATTAACTCACACAAGCCGGGTTACATTGACGAAAACATGAAGGATCTTGAGAAGATTGTAGGTCTTCAGACAGACAAACCGCTGAAGCGTGCATTCATGCCGTTCGGTGGTATAAAAATGGCTGAAGAAGCTTGCAGCACATATGGTTATGAGCCCGATCCCGAGCTTCACAAAATATTTACTCAGTATCATAAGACGCACAATCAGGGCGTATACGATGTATACACACCGGAAATGCGTGCAGTGCGTAAAAACAAGATTATAACAGGTCTTCCGGACACATACGGCAGAGGAAGAATCGTAGGCGACTATCGTCGTGTGGCTCTTTACGGCATCGACTATTTGATTGAAAAGAAGAAAGAAGATTTTGCAAACTGCGAAAGCGAATCTATGTTTGAGGATGAAATCCGTCAGCGTGAAGAAATCACAATGCAGATTAAGGCTCTCAACGAAATGAAAATTATGGCTGAATCATACGGCTTCGACATTTCAAAGCCGGCTTCAAACGCAAAAGAAGCCTGCCAGTGGCTGTATTTCGGTTATCTTGCCGCAATAAAGACTCAGAACGGCGCAGCAATGAGTGTAGGCAGAGTTTCAACCTTCCTTGATATATACTTTGAACGCGACCTCAAAAACGGTACTTTAACAGAAAAAGAAGCACAGGAAATTATTGACCACTTTGTTATGAAACTGCGTATGGTTAAATTCGCACGTATCCCTTCATACAACGAGTTGTTCTCCGGCGACCCTGTCTGGGCTACTCTTAACGTAGGCGGTAAGGGTGTTGACGGGCGTTCAATGGTTACTAAAAACGACTATCGTTTTCTGCATACACTTGAGAACATGGGGCCTTCACCGGAACCGAACCTCACTGTACTGTATTCTTCAGAGTTGCCTGAAAACTTCAAAAAGTACGCTGCGGCCATTTCAATACGCACAAGTTCAATTCAGTACGAAAGCGACGATGTTATGCGTCCTGTTTGGGGCGATGACTACGCTATCTGCTGCTGCGTATCCGCAACACAAACGGGTAAGGAAATGCAGTTCTTCGGTGCCAGAGCAAACCTTGCAAAATGCCTGCTTTATGCTATAAACGGCGGCAAAGACGCCAAGACAAAGGCTCAAGTTGGTCCTGAATATACTCCTATAACTTCAGAATACCTTGATTATGACGAAGTTATCAAAAAGTATGACAAGATGATGGATTGGCTTGCCAAGGTTTATGTAAGAACTCTTAACGTTATCCACTATATGCACGATAAATACTACTACGAAGCTGCCGAAATGGCTCTTATCGACACAGATGTACGCCGTACATTTGCAACAGGTATTGCAGGCTTCTCACACGTTGTTGACTCACTTTCTGCTATCAAATATGCAAAGGTTAAGGTCATCCGTGACGAAGACGGTATTGCTCAGGATTTTGAAACAGAGGGCGACTTCCCGCGTTACGGCAACGATGATGACCGTGCAGATGATATTGCTGTATGGCTCTTAAAGACCTTCATGAACAAGATTAAAAAGTGCCACACATATCGTAACTCAGAGCCTACAACATCAATCCTTACAATTACTTCAAATGTTGTATATGGAAAAGCTACAGCCTCACTTCCTGACGGAAGAAAAGCCGGCGAGCCTTTGTCACCGGGTGCTAACCCTGCATACGGCGCAGAAAAGAGCGGACTTCTTGCATCACTTAACTCTGTTGCAAAGCTGCCTTATGAATATGCCCTTGACGGTATTTCAAATACACAGACAATTAATCCGGATGCTCTCGGACATGATGAACCTGAGCGTGTTACAAACCTTGTAAACATTCTTGACGGCTATTTCGACCAGGGTGCACATCACCTGAACGTCAACGTATTCGGTAAGGATAAGCTTATCGATGCAATGGAACACCCGGAAAAGGAAGAATATGCAAACTTTACAATCCGTGTTTCAGGATATGCTGTTAAGTTCATCGACCTGACACGTGAGCAGCAGCTAGACGTTATCGCAAGAACCTGCCATGAAAGACTGTAATCGCAGATTCGGGCTGATTCATTCTACCGAAAGCTTCGGCGCAGCAGACGGCCCCGGCGTAAGATTTATAATATTTATGCAGGGCTGTCATATGCGCTGCCGTTATTGTCACAACCCTGATACATGGAAAACGGACTCGGGCGAAAAAATGACGGCTGACGAGCTTTTGAGTCGTGCACAGCGATACAAAAGCTACTGGAAAAACAGTGGCGGAATAACAGTAAGCGGGGGCGAACCGCTTTTGCAGATTGACTTTCTCACCGAGCTTTTGAAAAAAGCTAAGGAGCTTGGCATAAATACTGTAATAGACACTTCCGGCAATCCATTTACGCGTGAAAACCCGTTTTTCGATAAGTTTAACGAACTTATGAAATATACCGACCTTTTAATGCTTGACATAAAGGAAATTAATCCCGATCGTCACAAGAATTTAACCGGATTTGACAATTCAAATATTTTGGATATGGCAAGGTATCTTTCGGATATAAAAAAGCCTGTTTGGATACGTCACGTTCTTGTTCCCAAGCACAGTGATTTTGATGACGATTTGGACGCTTTGGGCAAATTCATCAAAACTCTTGACAATGTAGAAAGGGTTGAAGTACTTCCATATCATACGCTCGGTAAATTTAAGTGGGACAATTTAGGCATCAAATATACTCTTGATGGAATTGCACCGCCTACTCCTGAACGAATCAAAAATGCGCAGATAAAAATTCATGCTGGTAATTAAAAATGCTGAAGTGTTTTCACTTCAGCATTTTATTATTTTATCTAAAGAATCTTTTTTATGTTTTCCATGGCTTCAACAGTAGCTTCCTTTGTATTAAATGCGGTAAGTCTTATATATCCCTCGCCGCTCGGTCCAAAACCTGCACCTGGAGTTGTGACAACCCCAGACTTTTCCAGAAGCTCATCAAAAAATTCCCAGCTTGTTTTTCCCTCCGGAATCTTTGCCCAGACATATGGTGAATTTACTCCGCCATAAGCCTTTATTCCTGCTTCTTCAAACGCATTTTTTATAATTTTTGCATTTTCAAGATAATACT
>JAQXIJ010000044.1 GCA_029007725.1 Bacillota bacterium
TGTTGTTAAATCCGAAAAATTCAGCGAGATTATGCAGCGTTCGCTTAATGCATATTTAAACGGTATGCTTACGAATGAAGAAGTTATAGAAGAAATGCTGAAGCTTGCAAAACAGATTGCCGCGGCACATCAGGAGGGCGACAAGCTCGGTCTTACTGCCGATGAGCTTGCGTTTTACGACGCACTCACAAAACCACAGGCAATAAAAGACTTTTACGAAAATGATGAGCTTATTGCAATCACAAAAGAATTGGCTGATACACTGCGCAAAAACAGAACTGTTGATTGGCAGAAGAAAGAATCTGCAAGAGCTAAGATGAGAATGCTGATTAAAAAGCTTTTGAAAAAGCATAAATATCCTCCGGAAGGTATGGATGATGCAGTGCAAACCGTAATGACGCAGTGCGAACTTTGGACGGATAATGTTATGGAGGTATGAAATGAATGCGATAAAAGTTTATTTTTCTGATTATTTTAATGTGGATGAGAATATAATTGATGAGTATGGTGCAGTCAATATATCGCTAATTAACGATCTCCCACTGTTTATTGACCCGTTTCTACTGTTTAATAGCTCCAATAAAGAATTCCAGCATATTCACCAAGAAATTATTAGTTATTTAATTTTCTTGCAGTCACAATCAGAAAAACATCAAACTCTTACATCGGGGATGTACAAAGCGTGGTTTTCTTTTCCTGAAGTCAAGCAAACTTGGCTTGGTTTTAGTCTATCAGGGAACTCAGGGCGAGGTATGGGGTACAATTTTGCAAAGGATTTATATAACGGATTAAACTCGATTTTTAAGGATTTTGGTAAAGAAACCGTAACCAGAGGGCATCACATGGAAAAATTGTGTTTGATAAGTCCTAGAATAGGAAAGGACAAAATTAGTGATTTCACCACTAATTTTACAAAGCAATATCTTCTTGCATACACGGAACAATTTGCAAAATTTCATTTAAGAAATGAACAATGTGAATCATTTACCATTGGAAAAGTATATTTTAATTGGACAACAAAAACTTGGATGTCAAAATCTTATTATCTACCCATCTATAATGGAGATTATGTATTGCTCACGCCAAAGTCTTTGCTTACTAGAGATGATACTTTTATAAATCGTAATGATATGATACGAAATTTACATCAAATAGCTCCATCTATACCCGATGAAGCACTCCGCTTTGAATTAAACGCATATTTTCAAGATGTACTGACAAAAAAGAAGAAAGAGATGAGCAAGACTGAAAAGGAGCATAGGGCTGAAAATTTAATATGTTCCCATCCAGAACTAATTGATTATTATATCAGATACAAGGAGGATAACGAAGAACAAGCTACATCTGTAAGCAAAGAAAAAGTCCAAGAAGTTAAAATGCTGTTTAACAATCAAATTTCGCAACTAATAAAACTATTATATTCTAATACGAAATTTTACGATATTATACCAGATGCATATGAGGAAGCAAAGAAAAGATTAAACTTTTTAAAACATGTTATTGAGGAACAAGATGGATATCGCCTGTTCTACTACAAAGGGCAACCAATACAGAGAGAAGCCGATCTGCAGATAATTTACCGTCTCGTATGGTTTGGTTCACCATTAGATGTTAACCGCGAGGTAAATAACGGTAGAGGTCCCGTAGATTATAAAGTATCTTATGGCGAAAAAAATTCAACGCTTGTAGAGTTTAAATTAGCTTCAAATACAAAATTAAAAAATAATTTGGCAAACCAAATTGATGCATATAAAAGTGCTTCCAATACAAAACGTGCAATAAAGGTCATTCTATTTTTTAGCCTAAAAGAAGAACAAAAAGTAATATCTATATTAAATGAACTGAAAATTATAGGAAGTAAAGATATTATATTGATTGATGCACGCAATGACAATAAACCATCAGCTTCAAATATTAAATAAGATTGATATAACTCATTAAATATGATATTTGCAGATTTTTAATGCCGACAAGCAGCAGACCGCAATCTGCTGCTTTGCTTTATATTTATCTAAAATCATCAAGCCATGCTTGGAACTGTTCGAGGGTGATTTCGCCGTTATAGCATTTTTTGCGTTCGGCACGGGCGAGTTTGCCGAACTCTTTAAACTCGTCCTTGGTAATGAGCTTGGCACGCTGGCGGGAGTCCATGCGGCGGTAAGCGGTGATATATGC
>JAQXIJ010000045.1 GCA_029007725.1 Bacillota bacterium
AGAGAAAGAAAAGAAAATTTACGAAAAATCATGCAAGGGCTTGATGTGAAAAGTTTTGATGACCTTAAAGATGTATTTAAACTCATGGTCGGAGAAATGCTGGAAAATGGTCTTGAGGGCGAACTCGACGATGAATTAGGTTACACCAAGTATGATTATCGCAACAAAACAGGCGAAAACAGCCGTAACGGTTACTCTAAAAAGACCTTAAAGACAAGTTTCGGTGAAACTGAAATTAAAGTTCCCAGAGATCGTGAAGGTGAATTTGAGCCACAGCTCGTAAAGAAGAATCAGACTACTCTTACCGGAGATATCGAAGATAAGATTCTTTCAATGTATGCAAAAGGAATGACCACGAGTGATATTGAATCACACATACAGGATATCTACGGATTAGAATGCTCTGACAGTACCATAAGCCGTATAACAGATAGAATACTGCCTGTTGTTCGTGACTGGCAGTCAAGACCGCTTGAGGAAATCTATGCAGTAGTATTTATGGATGCAATACATTTCCATGTACGGAGTGAAGGACAGATAGTCAAGAAGGCTGTGTACATAGCTATTGGCATCAATATGGATGGAATCAAAGAAGTACTTGGAATGTGGGTTGGTGAAAATGAAAGTGCAAAGTTTTGGCTTTCGGTTATGAACAGCCTAAAAAATCGGGGGTTGAGGATATTTTGATAGCATGTGTTGACGGGCTTACAGGCTTTACAAATGCGATAAAAGCCGTATATCCGAATACAGAGATTCAGCAGTGTAATCATTTACGATTAGTAAGAATTGAATGACCGTACAAGTGGGATATGATTTTGCCAAGACCTCCGAGTGGCGACGGGGAAAATATAAATTCACTGAGGTTTATAGTATACATTAACCTATTGGTTGATTTAAACTAAGCATTTTTATCTGGCAAGTTTTAAGCATATTTCTTTTATATTTTTTAATCGAATATGCAAGCACATAATCGGATAAAAGGCATCTGAATTTGCAAAACTGCCAATAATGTAAAACCATTTTTTAGATATATATGCATAGACATACTCTTAACAAGACATCAAAATAAAATATTTTTTAATAGTATAAATATTCAAACTGCAATGGGCAAAAAAATGTAAAAAAATATAAAATATATAAAATTATTTTATTGTTTAAGAAAAAACTTTGTGATACTCTTAAATTACAGAAAATTGTTATAACGGCAATGAGAAAAGAGGGAGGAAGAAAAATTGAAAAAAATATGGAAAAAAATTCTTTCATGTGTTTTATCGGTTGAAGTTGCACTGACAGGCATTGCGTCATTGTGCCCACAGGCAACGTATGGGTTGCTTTATGACGGAAACGCTTATGCAAGTGATTTTCTTGATATGTCAAGAGAGGTTAATTTCAATAAGGGATGGAAATTTCATTTGGGCGACGAATTAAATGCATACAGTATGGGATTTGATGATTCATCATGGAAAGATATCAATATTCCTCATGATTTCAGTATTTCGCAGGAGTACACAGCAACAAAAACCGAGGGTGAAAGCGGAATGTTGCCAGGTGGAACTGGTTGGTATAGAAAAAAATTTACGCTCCCTGCACTTTATTCCGGAAAAACAATAACTATTACTTTTGACGGAGTATACAATAACTGCGATATTTACATAAACGGAACAAAATTGGGTGAAAATCATTATGGATACAATGAATTTTCGTTCGATTTGACTGATTATGTGACTTGTGACGGTACAACAAAAAATGAATTGGCTGTTAAGGTTGTACATAATATACCATCAAGCAGATGGTATTCAGGCAGTGGAATCTATCGTGATGTTAAATTGACTGTTACAAACCCGGTACATATTGCCTTGAACGGAACAAAGGTAACAACCAATGTAAGTGATAGCGTTAGAACTAATGTTACGGTGGACGTTACAGCTACAGTTCAAAATGACTTGGACTCACCTAAGACTGTAACGGTAAGGAATACGGTATATAACAGCGACGGTGCATCGGTTTCCGCAGCACAAACTGCGCAGGCAACGGTTGGAGCAAAGTCTAAGAACAATGTGAATACAGCTTTAACGGTGGCAAATCCCGAATTATGGAGCCCCGATTATCCTAACTTGTATCATGTTGTCACTGAAATTATTGACGGATCAACCATAATTGATGAATATTCAACAGATTTTGGGTTTCGTTATTTTGGATGGGAATATGATACAGGATTTAGTTTGAACGGACAAAAAATGAAAATCAAGGGTGTCTGTATGCATCATGACCAGGGTGCGGCGGTAGGATCTGCTGCATATTATGATTCGATTTATAGACAGGTGCAAATGCTAAAAGATATGGGATGTAATGCAATCAGAACTTCGCATAACATAGGTTCAAGAAGTCTTATTGAAATCTGTAATAAGCTTGGTATGCTTATTCAGGAAGAGGCATTTGACGGATGGACGGTTCATAAGCAGTATAATACAAATGACTTTGGTCAATATTTTGCACGTACAATTACTTATGACAATAAAATTTTAGGCAAGGATATGATGGGAAAAACCAGCATCGACTGGAAAGCAAGCGGAGATACAAATAGCAATATAACATGGGCGGAATTTGCAATAAAGTCAATGGTAAACAGGGATAAAAACGATCCGTCCGTATTTATGTGGTCGATAGGAAATGAGGTTCAGACCGACGCAGGATCAAATGATTATGATGTTGGTTTTGACAAATATCCCTCTATTGCAAGAAGCTTGGTAGGCTGGATTAAGGACATTGACACAACACGCGCAACAACAGAAGGCGATAACAAAGGATGGCTTAAAGTAGACGGTGACGGTTGGGCACAGCATGGTATAAATGAAGCGGTCGACGTTCTTGGCACCAACTATAATACAGGTGCAACAGAGTCAAAGCATAATCAGGAGAAAAAGCCGATGATTGCTACAGAGTCCACATCGGCAATTAACAGCAGAGGGGTTTATGAAACAACCGCTGTTGACTATACTAATTATAAAATTACTTCTTATGACAGGCAAGCGGTATCTTGGGGGAATAAGGCTGCGGACGCATGGTGGCAGGTAATGCACAAAGATTATTTTTCGGGAGAGTTTGTATGGACAGGATTTGACTATCTTGGCGAGCCTACCCCATGGAACGGACCTGTAAACTCAAACTTAAATCAGCCCAATTCATCATATTTTGGTATCATAGACACAGCGGGATTCCCTAAAGATTCATACTATTTATACCGAAGCTTGTGGAATGACAAAGATATCACTCTTCATGTTGTCCCGGGAACATGGAATTCGGGAGAACATACGGGACAGGATGTTCCAGTGATCGTGTATAGCAATGCCGCAAAGGTTAAGGTGTTTGTTAACGGTGTTCAGAAAGCAGAGTCGTGTTCCAGTGTTAATACGACCGCTGCAGGGTACAGTTACAGAACATGGGAAGAAGTAGGATTTAATACACCGCTTGAATACGGCGAATATGGTGCGTTTTATTCTCAGTTCCGTATTAGGTTTGAGAGCGGAATTCTTGAAGTTAAAGCATATGATGAAAATGACAATGAAATAATAGACACGGTAGGTACAAAAATATTAAAAACAAATTCTGACAAGGGTACTAAACTTGCAGTAAAGTCAAATAAATCTGAAATTGCAGCGGACGGACAGCACCTGGCATATATCGAGGTCGAAGCTCAAGACGCAAACGGCAATTTTGTAAATGCATTTTCTAATAACATACAGTTTGCACTTAGCGGAGACGGAGAAATAGTGGGTGTGGATAATGGTAATCAGCGTACAATGAAGAAAGGACAGCAACCTACAGTTCTTGCAAGTACAAAAAACGCTAATATTGATGCATGGAGGGGAAGGGCACTGGTTGTTGTAAAGAGCACAGATGATATCGGATCATTTACGCTTACGGCTTCTTCAGATGGTCTTCTATCAGATAGTGTAACGATATATACCAAGGAGGCTGGTAACGTTTCTGAAAATGGATTAAAGAGCTATGACCTTACAACGGAATATAATGTTAATAAGGGAGAAGAGCTTTTACTGCAGACTGAAGTAATCGGAAAAATGACCGATGGCAGTACTGTATCAGGAACTGTTTCTTGGGATTCTTTTTCAACAGAAAACGTAGGAAAAATAACAGTAAACGGAGTACTTATAATAGCAGGACTAAAGATTCCGGTTGTGGCAAATGTTACAGTGCTTGGAACGGTAATAGCGGTTCGAAACTGCTCGACAATCACAGCTGTTAACACTATTCCGGAATTACCAAATACCGTAAAGGGGATTACAGAGGATGGCACATTGTCAGGAGACTATAACGTAACATGGGAATCAAAAACGGCGACAGATTTTGCGGAAGAAGGAACAATAGTTTCTGTAGATGGTATAGCCTCACTCGGAAACGACTCTTTCCATGTTACATGTTCGGTACGTGTGATAAACAAAGTATCAGAAAGCGTTAATGTTGCAACAAGTGCAACAGTGTCACAGGACGAAGCCTGCTCGGCTAACCCGTCAGACTCACTTGCGGCCGTTAATGATGGCATTCAGTTTAAAGATAAAACAACAGAATCGGCGCGATGGACTAACTATGGTTCACGGCAGGAGAAGGCAACACTGACTTTTATGTGGGACACTGAAAAAACAATAAGCCGTGCGGAGATGTATTGGTTCCGTGACTATTATGCTACACAACTGCCTTCTGCAGTATCAATTAAGTATTCGCCTAACGGCATTACATATACTGATATAGATTTTGGAAGCGTGATGCCAATTGCGGCAGAAGAAGGTGCAACAGTATATAACTTCGCGGCGCCTATAACAGCTAAATCAATTCAGATTACGGCAACAAGAATGAGCGGAACGGCTCAGGATAATGAAGCATGGTGCGTGGGATTGACTGAGGCAGAGTTTTATACACCCGACCCCGATATAGGGACAACGGCAAATATAGAAGCAATGGTAAACGGTACAGATGTAGTCTTTACAAATAATGAAGCGACTGTTCATGTATCTGATATTTCAGAGGCAGTTATTGCAGCAACAGGGGAAGATAATGCAGCTGTTACGGTGCTTCCTATAACGTCGGATAACAAGGTGAGAATTTTAGCCCTTTCTGAATCAGGTGAAAATGAATCGGTTTATAAAATAAATCTCACAACCGCAACTATAGAACCAACAGCTGAACCTACAGCAGAGCCAACAGCCGAACCTACGGCAGAACCGTCAGAAAAAGAGCAAATTCTGGCTTCAGGTACTAAAATAATAGAAAACAGTGATCTTTTATCGAAAGTTTCTGGAAGTACATCTTCATCACCCATGAAATTTTCTGATGGTAAGAACACGTATAATTATATGAATTATGCAAATAAATGCGAGGGTATGGAATTTCGGCTAAATAATTATGCGGGATATGCAACTAGAAGCGCTGCAAAGGTATCTATTGAAACAAAACAGGCAATTAACAAAGGAGACATATGTATTCTAACATTTAATGGACAGAAATATTGGGCACCAAATGATAACGACGCTCTTGTAGAGTTTTCAATAAGTGATGGAATAAATATACAGTCGGGAGGTATTACTGAGTTTGGCAACACATTTAAAGAAGCACCAATATGGAATTTTACAAAGCAGTATGCGGTGATATTTACTGCTGAAAGAAATTACCCCGAAGGATCATTATTTAATATAAATGTCGGATTTAATAATAATGAATCCGGATTTATAGGCGGGCTTACGCTGACAAATGTAGGAACAGAGTACACAAAAGAAAAGATATTCAGTGTATTCGGAACAAATTTACCGGTTGAAAATATTGATGAAATAATAAAAGGCGGAACATCTGTAATAGAAAATGCTGATTTTATAAATACACTGAAAAAAAACGGAACATCAGAAGAAGATTCATATGTTAATTTTGCCGATGGCATAACAAAATACTGTTATCAGAATGCATTTGGAAAGTGTGAAGGCATGAAATTTGACCTTTCTGGTTATAAAAGCTTTGAATCAATGGCAAGCGCAAAAATAAGCATACCTACTAATTCAAAAATCAGAAAGGGAGATATATGTATTCTCAGCTTTAATGCACAAAAGTATTATTCGCCGGATAATCTGATATCAATTCAGTTTGCAATCAGTGATGCAGATGGTTCGGTAAACAGTGAAATAGTAATGGCAGGAGAAACATTTGGATGGAATACGACTAATGAATTTAGCGATCCGTTTAGAACTGCTATAGTTGCAGATAAGGATTATGAGATTGGCAGTACACTTGATATATGTGTAGGATGTAACAATAATCAGTGTGGTTTTGTAGGTGGAATCAATCTTACCAATATAGGAGATGTTTACAGCAAGGAATATGTGGAAAAAGCGCTAGGCAAAGTGTTGAACATAAATTCAATTGCAGTAGCACTGAAAAACAGTAAGCTTGAAGCGACTTTTAAGGCATTTAGTGATAGGCAAAGTTTTTTGGATTATGCGGTTGCGATTTATAATGAAAATAAATTGGTCGGAATAAAAATTATAGAAGATGAATTTACAAGTACAAGTTTAAGGAATTATTGTGTATCACTTGACAGTACTGACTATACAACAATAAAAATTATGGCATTTGAAGATATATCAAAAATAGTCCCGGCATTTGAAAAAGGTGTATATTCAGAAGAATAAATATAATAAACTAACTTTGCAGATTTAATATAATCCCCTTATTGCATACACTTGGAAGAATAAAGCTTTCAAGTGTATGCAAAGGGGATTTTTCTATATCGTCGGACGTATAGCAGACAAAGATTTTACACTTCGATGTGTCTGCTTGAAAATGATAAGTATTTGGCACGGCTTGTCGGCATTTCCTATATGATTGGTATTCTGCTTCAATTTGTGAATAATAATATCATTCACTCGGAAATGATTGAAGCGGTTATTTTGTCGGCATTTTTGATAGTGCTTGTAGCCTTGTTGATAAAATTAAAGCCGATGGGTGAAAACGCTTCTGTTTCAATAGTAGATGAAGAAGTCAGAGAAAACTTTAAAGAAAGCTCAAAAAGCACAACATTAGGACTTCTTTTGGTTTTGCTTGTCGCATTGATGACATGCATTTTCAGTACGCTTGATAATGCAGTAACGCTGAGTCATATAGCAGGAACAATGGATATAGGTCAGTGGCCGAGAATTTTTCTCGCTTTCAGCGGACTTATTGCCGGTTTTGTGTTTGATATAAATAACCGAAAATTTATGAACCATATTATGTACTGTGTGATGATTCTTTCGACTATCTGTATAGCCGTGATTGAATTTGCCGGTCCGTTTTTGACAGGACTAATTATTTTCTATATGTCCGCAGGCTTTTTCGTCGTGTTCTTTACAGCGGCCTTTATGGAGTTTGCGCGCTATACAAAAACGCCGGAGCTGTGGGCAGGGATCGGGCGTGCGGTTAATAATATAACTGCCGCTGTCATCACATGCGGTTCACTGGCGCTTTTATCCTCCGGCAACAGTATTGCCATCATCACAATTATGCTGATACTGTTTGTAGCGGTCAGCATTGTGATTGCAATTTATACCTATAAGCATAAAGTCTTTACGGAAGAAATACTCTCAAACGATATTTTGACTATTGATGATAATGAAAGGCTGCAAACGTTTTCCGAAGAATTTTCACTTACTTCGAGAGAAGCTGAGGTGTTCGCTCTGCTGGTTAATACGGAAGAAAGTATACAAGCAATCGCAGAAAGCCTTTACGTCTCCAGACGAACGCTGGAACGTCACATCTCAGCTATCTATGAAAAAAACCGGGGTCAAATCCCGTGTCGGTTTGATTCGGCTTTACAATGAAAAATGTTTTTTTAAATACATATTCTACCGCCTTCTCACAGCAGAGGGCGGATTTTTTTGTTCCGTTTTTACAGAAAAACCCGCTTTTTTTGCCTTGTTTTCCAAAATGGCGGAACTCCGCCACCCTGTTTTTCGCAGATTGGCGGAGCTCCCTTATATACAAAAATATATTGCGGTGCTAAAATAATATGGAAGTAAATACATTAAAAAGAAAGGCAGATTTTTTATGAAACTAAAAAAAATTATTTGTACGGCAATTACAGGGATAATGTTGGTTACAGCGGCATATTTACCGACTTATG
>JAQXIJ010000046.1 GCA_029007725.1 Bacillota bacterium
TGGAAAACGGAGCTAAATATGAAGAATCCGAAACCGGAAGAGTGTTCGACAGTGATGTGCTGTCAAATATCGGAATCCAGTTTGTATGTGACCATGATTTCCAGAGCAGAGTCATGACATTTAAAAAAGTTAAATAATCAAGATAAGGGATTAAATGTAACAGCCCATTGCTTGTTTTATAATCGGATTTTTTGTTCCTTATATTTACCTGCAAAATAAAAAAATTCGGAGGATATTATGAATTTAGAGAAATCGATTAAATTTACAGAGCAAGTGACAAAAGCACATCTGAAGGAGTTTTACGATACCTTTCCACCTGAAACAAGCCATAATCTTGTGTACGTAGGAAAGGAAAATATCTCGTGGACTTCGGGATTTTATGAGGGAATACTATGGCTGCTGTATGAGCTGACCGGTGACAAGGATTTTTACAATTCTGCCAAGCATCACAGCAAGTCTTTCAGAGAAAGGCTTGATAAAGGGATTGATTTGGAGCATCATGACATAGGATTTTTGTATACACTCTCTTGCGTTGCAGACTATAAACTTACCGGTGATGAAAAACAAAAAAGAACCGCCCTTGATGCTGCAGATATTCTTATGAAGCGATATCATCCAGAAGCAGGATTTATTCAGGCATGGGGTGAAATGAATGATCCGGGCTCCTATAGGTTTATAATCGATTGCCTGATGAATATTCCGCTTCTGTTCTGGGCAAATGAGGTGACCGACGAGCAAAGGTACTTTGATGTGGCATACAGACATATGAAAACAACTGTTGACAATATAATAAGAGACGATTATTCCACATATCATACTTTCTTTTTTGATTATAAAACCCATAGGCCACTTGAGGGAAAGACCGCACAAGGATATTCAGATGACAGCTGTTGGTCAAGAGGTCAGTCGTGGGCGGTTTACGGAATTGCACTTGCTTACCACTATACAAAAGAAGAAAGCCTCATTGAGATTTTCAATAATGTAACCGAATATTTCATAAAATATCTGCCGGCGGACAGTATTCCGTACTGGGATCTGTGCTTTGGTGATGGCAGCGGCGAACCCCGGGATACTTCTGCGGCGGCTATTGCAGCATGCGGAATATTTGAAATGAACAAATATGTAAAAAATGAAAAGTTCATGAAAGTGGCAGAAAAGATAATGGAAAGCCTATCCGAAAACTATACCACCGAAAAGCATCCGGAAAGCAACGGTTTTCTGACAGATGGAATGTACAGTAGAAAATACGGTGATGAACCAGAATGTACAAGTTGGGGCGACTACTTCTATCTTGAAGCACTTATGAGAATGAAAAATCCAGATTGGAAAATGTATTGGTAAAAGGATGTGGTAAAATGTATATTTATAGAAACGGGTTTACTGCGGACAACTTTTTGAAAAGTACAGGAAATCCATTGGCGAGAGTGTATTTGAAAGAGATGAATATGCACCGCAACTATTTAAAAGGAACTCCGACTACATCAATCAGCTTTTCAGATTTTAGGCTGTTTGACGAAACAGGCAACCGCTCACAGTACGAAAAATCATATTTTGACCGCCGCAGACGGCTCCTAATCTTTCTTTCGGAAGTTTGGATTTACAAAAGAGCGGAGGATATTTCGGAGCTTGAAAATATCCTTTGGGCAATATGCGATGAATTTACATGGGCGCTGCCTGCGCACATCAGCGGAACACCGGTAGAGGAAAAGCCGTACTGCATTGATTTGTTTGCTGCCGAAACTGCTCATACGATTTCCGAAGCACTTTCAATATGTGGTGATTTGATGAATGAAGAGGTTGTGCGCCGGTGCATATCCGAAGTTTTCAGACGCGTCTTGCAACCGTTTGAAAAATCTCAGTTTGTCTGGGAAAAGCTTGATAACAATTGGGCTGCTGTCTGCGGCGGAAGCGTCGGAATGGCGGCGATATATCTGGTGGAAGATGCGGAAAGACTAAAAAAAATTACCGACAGAACGGCTGCGGCGTGCAACAGATTTATAAATGGTTGCTGCGATGACGGGACCAGCCTTGAGGGTGTTGGTTACTGGATGTATGCAATGCACTACTATTTAGGCTTTGATGAGCTTTTGCTGGAACGAACAGGAGAAAGCATTATTGAAGACACTGAAAAATTTAAAAGAATTGCGGCATTTCCATCAAAATGCTGTTTTAAAAATACAGCGGTAAAGTTTTCTGACTGTTCTGAAAACGTTGTTCTGTCCTTTGGAGTTATGTGCCGCCTTAATGAGCGCTTCGGAGTTGCAATTCCGCCGGTAAAATACTATGAAAAATTTATGGATAACTGTGCGAGGGCATGCGGTGCAATCCGAAATATTGCATGGTTTAAAAACATCACCTGCAGTGAACCAGAAAAAGAGGATTGTATGCTTGATAATGCGCAATGGTATTTGCATAAAAATGGCGAAACTATTTTTGTGATGAAGGGTGGAAACAATGCCGAACCACATAATCATAATGATATAGGCTCGTTTATGTATGCCATAAATGACGCGATTCTTGCCGATGAACTCGGCAGTCCGGAATATACTAGGGAATATTTCGGCAAAGGTAGATATAATGTTATAAACGCGTCATCATCGGGTCATTCTGTGCCTATTGTCAATGGACAGCATCAGCTTCCGGGAGGCGAATACCGTGCAGACATTTTTAAAAGATTCGAAAACGGAGCAGAGGTGTCGTTTGCGGACGCATATGACAAGACAGCAGGGCTTGTATCTCTTCGCAGAAGAGCTCAAAACGGTACAAATGATGAAATTACCATAACGGACATATTCGAATTTGCTCAAAAAAACAATAACATTACCGAGAGAATAATAACTCGGCTTAAAGTGGAAAAGACCGGTTCTAAAACAGTGATATTCATAAAAGAAGGAGATGTGAAGGGAAAGCTTACTCTTCTGACTGACGGAGAAATACATATTAAGGAAAATGCATCTGAAAACCACGATGGCACCAGCAAGACAAAATTCAATATAATAGATATTGTGGTATCCGGAGCACCGGAAAGATTCTGTTCGGCATTTGTTATAAGTAAGTAAATACACAAAAAATAAGCATGTAAAAGAATGCCTGAAGGGTGTCCCTACTAAATCCAGTTTTAAGGCAGACTTTATACTCTGCACGATGACGGGAGGGAGCAAGCTTATCAGCAGAACTGTTACGGCGACATATTGCACTTACGAAGCCAATTTCAATGAGATGGTAAAGAACTATAGGCGTAAGCTAAAACAAAATCGGTACATAGAATCAATGGGTTATTGAAAATCTTGTTGAGAATGATATGACTGTAATAGATTTGTATGATAAAATTTATAAAGGAACATTTTGAGGAGGAAACCTCACAACAGATTTTAATAACAAAACAA
Organism: Bacillota bacterium; assembly: GCA_029007725.1. GTDB lineage: Bacteria > Bacillota > Clostridia > UBA1381 > UBA1381 > UBA1738. The sequence continues at coordinate 3,387 of JAQXIJ010000046.1, forward strand.
AAACAGGCGGAGCAATTATATGGGGCAGTATTCGTGATACCGAACATATGAAAACGTTGAGAGTGTGCAAGTTTATTACTGCTGTATCTATCCAACTCCTACACGCGGTTTTATAACGATATAACAATGCAAAAAGAATATGAAATGCGATATGTCTGCCATGGGGTGTATTCTTCGTAGTAATAGTATTGTCTATACCGTCACATCTTGTTGAAGAAGTGGTGGGCGGCGCTGAAAAAACTCAGGTTAAGGATTTATTTGGCCTTGAAATAATAGCACAAAATAGGTTTACAACCGCGCAAATTTATAAAAACACACGGTCATTAAAAATGCTTGATTTGCTTATAGAATTCATAAAAAACGATGCAATTGCAGGCAGAATTTGATGAATGATTAAAAAGACATAAAGAAAAGCACAGGGATTTGATCTAAAAGAAAATTTCGGTAAATGAAAATTGGTATAACGGTATTTATAATAAGTGTGTAAATCCGTACTGACGCGAGAACATATTCCGCTTGAGTGGCGGTAAATATGAATTTTGAAACCACAATCTGTATCTTATGTAGAGAATAGGTGTAAATTCCGTATTCAATTCAGGCGCTATGTATCTGGATGGAAAATATTTGCTGATGGCAAGGTAGAGGGTTATGACAGAAAATTATATTTTGCAGTAGCTCGTTCAGACAACGGAACAGATAATTTTGTTTTTGATCAATATCCGATAAAACCGCCTATATATGACGATCGGACACGAATATTTATAATATGTATCTTATGACTAATCCTACGATCCCTTCCACAAGCTCTTTTCGTGCCCCGATTCAGGATTACAGCATATGGGGCTGAACAGAATAATGCGCCTATAATGCCAGATACTTGTCAGTTGCCTTGGCATGATGTCCGCACCTTCCGACACCCCCGGATTTTGTGTAAACCTCAAATTTGGCTCTAAAATGATAATATAATCTAAGTGAATTTTCTAGGCCGGAAGCCGGACTTAGGCTTTCAGCCGTAAGCTTACTATAGTGTCAAATTGCCGTCAAGTCAATGGCGACCTCGTATGAGAGCGTTTCTCTTTCCCTTGGCCTTCCGGTAATTTTATGCCACTGTGTCAGTCTGTCGACAAAACATATCTCAAGCCGTGAGTGGATTTGCCCCTTTAAAATAAGGGATTGACGAACTATTCATCAACCCCTTAAAAGTCAGTCATCTCTTATTTTTATTAAGTTTTATAACACCCAATATCAAGCCGCTTTGCTTGATTTTATTGGTATTTTCAAAGATTTAACCAAAGTATCTCTTTAACATACCCTCAAAGCCTTTACCATGCCTTGCTTCATCCTTTGCCATTTCATGAACAGTATCATGAATTGCATCATATCCAAGCTCCTTTGCCTTTTTCGCAAGCTCAAACTTACCTGCGGTCGCACCACATTCAGCTTCAGCACGCAACTGAAGATTTTTCTTGGTTGATGGAGTTACAACTTCGCCCAAAAGCTCTGCAAATTTTGCAGCATGTTCAGCCTCTTCCAGTGCAGCTCTCATATAAAATTCTCCGATTTCCGGATATCCTTCTCTGATTGCCTGTCTTGACATGGCAATATACATTCCTACCTCTGTGCACTCGCCCTCAAAGTTTGCCTTGAGACCCTCATAAACTTCTGCTTCAATCTTATCCTTTGCTCCTACGCCGATAACGTGCTCACAAACAAAGTTCAGCGCAGAATCGTCCATAACAGTGAACTTTGAACCCGGAACTCCGCACTGAGGACATTTTTCCGGCGGATTTTCTCCCTCGTAAACATAACCGCAAACAGGACAAACAAATTTTTTCATAATAAATTACCTCCATAAAATTATACTTATCAGATTTTTTTTAAATCTTTGCATTTTTTGCATATTCCGTAAAAAACAAGTGAATATGCCTTAACGGAAAAGTCATCGCGCACAAGAGAATCAAGCTCTTCTTCCCGAATGGTGTCCATGTCATATATGGCGCCGCATTCGGTGCAGTACATATGGCCGTGCTTCCACGTCATGTTCGCATCGTAATGCTCAATTCCGTCACCGACATCTACCTTAAACACCCTGTTCTGCTCCAGCAGAATTTTCAGATTTCTATACACTGTCGCAATTCCAATGTCCGGATATTTTTGTTTTACCTTTTCATATATCCAATTGACAGAAGGATGGGTAGTAGTAGCTTCAAGAATTTTTAAAATTTCGTTTCTCTTGTCGGAATTTTTTATTTTTCTTTCCATCTTGCTTCTCCTAAATGATAATGATTATCATTATTATTTATTATTATATCAGTTTTTTATCGTTTGTCAAGCTTTTTTTATATTTTTTCCAATTTTATTTTTTTAAGCCAACAAAATAAACAATCCCGCTGTTTCATAGTGGTCAAACAACGGAATTGTTTCTCTACATTCGCACATTCGATAAAAATTCTTTCAGCCTGTCGCTCTTCGGATTTGTGAAAAGCTCATCGGGCGCTCCTTCTTCGGCAATTACACCCTTATCCATAAAAATCACTCTGTCCGAAATATTTTTTGCAAAAGTCATTTCGTGCGTTACGATAATCATTGTCATGTCCTCGTCCGCCAAAGACTTTATAACCTTCAAAACCTCATTAGTTATCTCGGGATCGAGCGCTGAGGTTGGCTCGTCAAACAGCATGATTTTCGGTCCCTGTACAAGCGCGCGGCAAATTGCGACACGTTGCTGCTGTCCACCTGAAAGTTCGCACGGATAATTCCCGAGTTTTCCGTCAAGGCCGGCTTTTTCCAAAAGCGCCTTTGCCTTTTTCTCTATCTCTTTATATGCCGCCTCTCTTTCCTGCACGCCGGTACAGCGCTCTTTTGCAAGCAGCTTCGGAGCGAGAAGCACATTATCAAGTACATTATACTGCGGAAAAAGGTTAAACGACTGAAACACAAAACCAAAATTCAGCTGTTTTTGTCTTATTTCCGCTGCCGTAAATTGTTTTGTCGCAGCTCCGTCAAAAATAATGTCACCGTCAAGAATAATCTTGCCGCTGTCTGCCTTTTCAAGAAAATTAATACATCTTAAAAGCGTGGTTTTTCCGCTGCCTGAGGACCCGATTATAGAAACAACCTCTCCACGCTGCATAGAAAAGCTGACATCCTTTAAAACGCTGGTTTTGCCAAAGCTTTTTTTCAAATTCTTAACTTCTAATATAGCCATAATCTAACCTCTGTAATAATCTAATTTCTTTTCAATGTATCCGAACAGCAACGTCAAAATACCGTTGAATATCAGAAAGTACAATCCGGTTGAAAACAACGGCCAAATAAGACCCTGTTTGGTAAAGCGTTCTGCACTCATGATAATTTCCATAACTCCGGCAACACGTGCAAGAGATGTATCCTTAACAAGCGTTATCACCTCGTTGCTCATTGGCGGCATAATTCTTTTTACTACCTGAAACAGAACAACCTTAAAAAACACCTGAGATTTTGTCATGCCCAAAACCTGACCGGCTTCGTACTGACCCTTGGGAATACTTTCAATTCCGCCGCGGTATATTTCAGAAAAATATGCAGCATAATTGATGATGAATGCCACAAGCACCGCTGTCATTCTTGAACGCATCGGAAATTCAAACAGAAGTCCTGGCGCATACAGTACAACGAAAATCTGAAGCATTAGCGGCGTACCGCGTATTATCCACACAAATGTTTTTGTAAGCCATTTAAGCGGCTTGAACTTCGACATAGAGCCGAAGGTGATTATCAGTCCGAGCGGAATCGCAAGAAGCAGCGTAACTGCAAAAATTATACCATTCTGCGCAAATCCTTTAAAAAGTGACTGCAAAGTTGCATTCATATTTTCTTCCTCCAATTTTATCGGCTTCGCTTAAAGACTTTCGGTTTTTACAATCGCGTCAAAAAGCATATCTGTGGTAATTTTATACGGAACAACCTCCATATCCGGATCGGCGAGGGTTGAGGTCAGAATTTTTTCAAATTTCTTTCGTTCAACAATTATTCCCCTTTGCTTCAGCGTAGTTTCTATGCCGATCTGTTCCAAAAATGTTCTTACCTTTTTCGCTTCATCAACATTATTATCAAGCACAAGCTGAACCGTAGTTGTATATGCAACTACATCACCGTGCAGAAAGTTCAGTTCAAAGCCGTCAATATTGGTAAGACCGTAAAACAGAGCGTGTGCAACAGCACCGTTGTATTTGTCATTAATCAGCATTGACACCATGCCGGTGCTGATTACTATTATGCGTATAACGTTTTCAAGTTCTTCCGATGCCCTTTGCGTTTTTGCATCAGAAAGCGCCGTTACGGCATCGCGCATAAGCGGCTTGTTGCACATTGCGCTGATTGAAAGCGCCATTTCATCGGAATAGTTTTTTTTGCTGTTTCTTGCAGAAAATTCCACTTCATAAAATTTGGCCAGTGTGTCACCTATACCGGCACGCAGAAAACTCATCGGTGCGTCGGCTATAATCTGCGTATCTATGAAGCAGTGATATGCAGGTCGTTCATAATGCACAAATTTGCTGAACACGTGATCTTTTGTATAAACCACCGACATTGCTGATGATGCCGCACAGGTTGAAGCTATCGTCGGCACGGTTACTATCGGCTTTTTAAGCATATATGCCAGATATTTTGCGGTGTCAAGCGCCTTGCCGCCACCGATGCCGATAACAAAATCTACTCCACTGTCCCGGTACTTTTCAAGTAGCACGGTTACCGTTTCCTCACAACACTCGGTACCGTAGACCGCCGCATCGATTATGCGGAACTTATCCGCAAGTGCCTCGCGGATTTTGTCCAGTGAAACCGAAAGCGCCGTTTTTCCACCGACAATCAGCACATTTTTTCCGAGCTGCATACAAATATTTTCAAAATTATCAAATGCGTCTCTGCCTATAGTATAGCCGCAAAAAATACTTTCCTTCATACCCAAAATTCCTCTCTGCCCAAAAACTATACTCCATACAGTAAAATAAAGCATACATAACCGTACGCTTTATTTTACCGGTATTTATTATGAAAATGCTATTTTGTAATAAGCATTGAGCCAAGACCGTACTTGTCGGCAATAGTCTTAACAGTACCGTCGGCTGTAAGCTCATTAATAGCCTTGTTGACAATCTCTGTAACATCGCTGCCCTTTCTGAATGCTATGCCGTATTCCTGGTCGCCGAAGTTGTTATCCATATTGCAAACCAAGTCCGTATAGTCTGATCCCTCGCCAGTCATAGCCAATGCGCATACGCTATCAACAACTGCTGCGTCAGCCGTTCCGGACTTAACCTCCATAAGAGCCTTTGCCATTGAATCAACCGGTGTATAGTTTACATCCTTGAAAAATTCCTTTGCAGAAACCTTTACGGTATCGTCGTCCTCAATAGTTCCCTGAAGCTTGCCTTCACCTGTTGATCCCTGCTCGGCTACGACATTTTTCCCTGCAATGTTTGCCATAATTTCGTCTGCCCTATCTTTCTTCATTACAATTGCCTGTGTATTTTTAAGATACGGATCGGAAATGCTCATGTTTTGCTTTCTTTCTTCTGTTATGCACATACCGTTCCAGATGCAGTCAATGTTCTTCGAGTTAAGCTCAACCTCTTTTGAATCCCAGTTGATTTCAACAAACTTAGGTTCAACGCCGATTTTTTCGCATACAGCCTTTGCAAGGTCTGTGTCAAAACCGATAAGCTCGCCTTTGTCATCCTTGTAATTCATCGGAGCGAACAATGTTATACCGATTATAAGCTCCTTCTTGTTCACAACGTATGCCCAGTCGGAAGAACTACTTGATGCGCTGCTGTCTGTCTGCTGAGTCTTTCCGCATGACGAAAGGCCTATACACATAATTCCTGCCAAAATTAATGATAATACCTTTTTCATAATTTTCTCTCCTTTTTCATAACTTAATTTTTAATTCTTTTACAGTATAGCACGTTACTTTAGTGTTGTAAAGTGTTAAAACAATAAAATTGTAGACTTTAGGCATTTTTCACATATAAGGCATGCAAAAAGAGCAACCGTTTGGTCACTCCTTACAACACATTCATTAATTCGGTATGTTTTTTATATGTGAATCTTTTCACCGATATACTCGCGCACGACATATTTGAGCCCAATTGGGGTCACTTCGTTATCCAGAAGCTTCTGTACAAACATCCGGCATTCATTCTTGTTGAAAAACAAATCGTCAAGCATTTTTTTCTCTGTTTCTTTGCTGCCGTCGGCATAGCACGCCTCTTTGTCTATCTCAACGCCGTAAAATTTAAGGTCGCAATATTCCTCGCTCACACTCGTAACGGTAATATAGTAGGCAAGCCGCATTTCGTATGCCACATCGTCCTCTACCTTAACCTTTGCCTCACCAAAAAATTCCTTCTCCAAAATTATTCCTCCTTTTATCAACTGCTCTTTATTATAAGGCAAAAATCATATAAAATCCAGCAAAATATATCGCGCAAAAAAACCCAAATATGTATTTTTCGACTTAGATCCGCACATAATATATTATATGTTAGATATTTTTGTCGTATCTTTGGAAAAGCTGAATTAATATGTCATACGTTTTTATAAAAAAAACGGCACTGCCGTCAGTTTTGACGGCAGTGCCGGAGAATACGCAAATCCGGAAAAACCAGATATTGAGCTATGATTAGTCCTGAACAGGAGCACCTACCGGACAGACACCGGCGCAAGCTCCGCATTCGATACATGTGTCAGCATCGATAACGTACTTTGCGTCACCCTCTGAAATAGCGCTTACAGGACATTCAGCAGCGCAAGCTCCGCAGCTAATGCATTCATCTGTAATTTTATAAGCCATGTGATACACCTCCTTGTTCTAAACTATGTGTATATAATATCACAGTTTATTTTATTCTTCAAGTTTTTTTAGTAATTCTTCATCAATTTTTTCTTGGCAATCTTTTATTTTGCCCTTTTTCAATATACGTACATCCTTTACATCGTATTCCTTAAGCGCGGCTTCCTTTTCAGTGTCAATCTTCACCTTAACAGTTCCACCCAGTAAATCTACATATTCCACAAAGCCTCGTCCATCCGGAGTTTCGACCAGCGCGCCATGACGCGGAGTTATCCGAAGCAGCTCTTCATATGCTTCCTGCTCATATTTCAGACAACACATCAGACGCCCGCAAATTCCGGAAATTTTTGTCGGATTGAGCGATAAGCCCTGTTCCTTTGCCATTTTTATTGAAACGGGCATAAATTCACCGAGAAATTTCGAGCAGCACAGCTCGCGTCCGCAGATACCCAGGCTGCCTATGGTCTTTGCCTCGTCACGTATTCCTATCTGGCGCAGTTCTATTCTGGTTCTGAAAACCGTGGCAAGGTCTTTTACCAGCTCTCGGAAATCTATTCTTCCGTCCGCGGTGAAATAAAACAAAACCTTGCTGTTGTCAAATGTATATTCAACCTCAATGAGCTTCATCTCAAGACCGTGTTTTTTAATTTTCTCATTGCAGATTTTAAAGGCTTCCTTTTCCTTGCGGCTATTTTCCTCCGCCTTTTCCATGTCCTCTGGTGTCGCTATTCTTATAACGTCCTTAAGCGGTTTTACGGCATCCTCGTCCCTGATTTCGCGCACGCCGATAACCACACTGCCCATTTCGATTCCTCGTGCCGTTTCTACAATTACTTTGTCGCCGGTTTGTATATCCAGCCCCGCCGGATTGAAATGGTATATTTTCCCTACGGGTTTAAATCTTACCCCTACTATTTTCGTCATTTAATATGCTCCTTCAACTTATCCTGAAATTCCGCGCCAGGTTCAATCACCAGCGCCTTTGTGCCTTTTTCGTATACTATATAGCAAAACCTTTTGTTCGGCAGAATACTCACACAGCAGTATTTTTTGCTCCGCGGCAGATATTTTCGGCTGCCGATTACAATTCTGTCAATTTTGTCATATTCAATTCGCTGCACGCTGCTTTTGTGCCCGATTACAGTTTCGACCGAAACTGCCTTTTCGTCCAGAATATATGTGTATTTTGCGCCGTATCTGCGATATAATATATATACAGCAACACAGCACATTCCCAAAAGCATCGCAAAACGAATAAGCGGTCGGTTCGACAGGGCATAGTTTAGCACGTTTCCTCCAGCATACATTACCATCATTATTATAAGTGCGAAAAAAAATTGTTTTCCGCCCGATTGCCTGACTTCAGAATACATCGCAAAAACTCCTTACATAGTACTAATTATATTATATTCGTTGAACTATGTCAAGCCGAGAGGTTTTTTTTAAGATTATTAACAGTTATTTAAAAAATTTATTTTTTTTCATGAAATAAATTTATATAAATAACGTACAAAATTCCCGTTTAAAATTCTCTAATTTGACAAAACTGCAAAAGCCTCTGCAAAATCCCTTGAAAAATTTGCTACAATATGATATAAATATAGGTGCTATATGTTTTTTATAACTTAGGAGGAATATAATGGAGCAATCAGAAACCAAACCCGTATTTGGGCAGCTAAGTATCATTAGTATGCGCGGCTGTGAGGAAATCACAAACAAAATTGACTGGTACCTGAAGCAGTTCAGAAAGGATTATGATTCCTGCGACAGCTACATCACGCATATCAAGTGTCCTCGTTTCGGCTCGGGCGAAGCGAAGTGCGTTATAAACGAAACTGTGCGCGGACATGATGTATACATCATATGTGATATGTTTAACCATGGCGTGACCTATACAATGTACGGCGAAGAAAACCGCATGAGCCCCGATGATCATTACCAGGATTTAAAGCGTATAATCGCAGCAATTTCCGGCAAGGCAAGGCGTGTAACAGTCGTTATGCCGATGCTGTATGAGGGAAGACAGCACCGCAGAACTGCCAGAGAATCTCTCGACTGTGCAATGGCTCTTCAGGAACTTGTAAACATGGGTGTTACAAACATCATTACCTTTGACGCGCACGATGCAAGAGTTCAGAACGCAATTCCGCTGTCGGGATTCGATGATGTTCAAACGACATACCAGATGATTAAAGCTATTTCAAGAACTGTGCCTGATATTTCCTTTAATAAAGAAGATACTATCGTAATTTCACCCGATGAGGGCGGCATGAAACGTGCAATGTACTATTCCTCCGTGCTCGGTCTTGACCTCGGCATGTACTACAAGCGCAGAAACTATTCGGTAATTATTGACGGCAAAAACCCAATTGAGGCGCACGAATATCTCGGCCGCGACGTTGTCGGCAAGGACGTTATGATTATCGACGATATGATTTCAAGTGGCGAATCTGTTCTTGATATCGGAAAACGTCTGAAGGAACAGGGTGCAAAAAGAATATTTATATGCACAGCATTCGGTTTGTTCTGCAACGGTCTTGCTAAATTTGACGAGGCCTATAAAAAAGGCGAAATAACAAAGGTATATACAACCAATCTTATATATCGACAGCCGGCGCTGCTTGAAAGAGAGTGGTACTGCGAGGTTGATATGTCAAAATATATTTCTCTGCTTATCGACACTCTTAACCACGACGATACAATCAGCAATCTGCTCGTACCTGCTCAGAGAATCAAGAAGCTGCTTGACAAAATCAACGCAGAAAAAGAAAATAAATAACAAAAAATGGCGTTTCTCAATAAGTGATTTTATCACCAATCAAGAAAACGCCTTTTCAGTTTTTTATCAGAATCCTGCAAACGGGTCATTATATCTGTTTTCGCCGTATTTTGAATATGCGTCCGCTTTGCCGCTGAGTTCGAGATAAAGCTGTGCCACAGTCGCTTCTATATACGGCATAACCAGCACGGGTCCAACACAGCACAAAAACATTGCCGCGACATACCAACCTGCAAAAGATAACAGCAGTTTGACCATTGCCCATTTGTTGCCGTACATCATTTCCTTGCTCTTGTCGAGCGCCGTTCTCCAGCTCATGTCCGGATTTTCCGCCGCAATATATTCTACCATATAATATTGCAAGGTTTTTATATATGCCGGTACAGAGAATATCACTGTGATTACAAACCACATCGTCATGAGTCCGACCATCTCCGCCGCCGCTGGCACGCTGCCTGCCCGTACGCTATCTGTCAGCATCAAAAGCTTGTCTATAAGATTAAACTTCCACATCCCAAGAACAAGTGGAACAAATGCCAATAGCGACCACAAAAATATTACAAGCGATTTCATAAAAGTGACAATCACCGCATTTTTATAGTTATCCCTAAACGGATTCAAAAGCCAATTAAGGTTTGCATCACCCTCTGAAGCCTTAAGCACAAGCTTTTTAAGTCCTATTCCAAGCGGTCCGGCAATAAAAACTGACGCGGCTAGCGCAATGATAAGCAGTCCCGCCGCAGTCGACACCACCGCCAGAATTTTGGTATTTGACATATTGGAAAAATTAATGTTCTGCACCTTGTTTCCCCAAAATCCGCCCAATCCGCCGCCAATAAGATTGTTTGCAAAACAACCTATGAGTATAATAAAATATGCCCGCGATAGCACAATTTTTGCACGATATTTAATTATTTTTCTGTCAAACATAAAATCGCCTCCGTTCACAGAATGATTATATCATATTTTTTCCCATCCTGCAAGCAAAAAGCTGAAGATATTGCATATTAAAGCATTATATCTGGTTTTCTGTTTTTCATTCCGTCAACATATCTGCGCATTTCGTTTTTTGATCGGATCCTGTGCGTTCCATCGATCACCTCGCGCTTTTCTTCATCGCTCATGCCTGAAAACACCTCAAGTGCTTCAGGATTTTGTGCCAAAGCCATTCCAAACCCCATAGGCAAATCTTTTAAAATATCATCCTTCATTTAAGCGTTACCTCCCCTCCTGTAATTTCTTCGCGCATGGCGCTGTCCGCCGCCTTTTCCAGTTTTTCAAGACTCGTAACCTTGCTTTCCTTTTCCCAAAGCCGCTTTTTCACATTGTCGGGCAGGGAATTAAAAAAATCCAGCGACGCCTCCTCTGATGCTATAAGCTCACTTAAATCTGCATATTCCATTTCTTTCGCTCCTTTTTTGCATATTTTTTCTTCTGAAAAACAGTATCTGCAATATTTTTATAATTATAACATATACCCGTGTTCTGAAATAAAAATTTTGCAGTTAGGAAAATTTTATCCTGCAAACCGAATTAAATGTGCGCAGCGCGGAATTTTATTCTGAATCGTCTCATATTGTTGATTATAGCCTGTCTGAAAACCGACAAAATATATGTCGGTTTTTATCAATTAAGGCATAAAATTGTTAAATATTGAACTTGACTAAACATAAAATTTTCTCTATAATATTGGATAGATTGAGGTGATATATATGAATTTAAAGATGGGAGTTGACGTCGGCTCTACCACAGTCAAGGTAATAGTTCTCGACGAAAACAACAATACATTGTTCGCAGAATATATGCGCCATTATTCGGATATAAAAAGTACAGTGCTGTCACTGTTTGATAAAGTTCTACATACCTTTGGAAATCGTACGTTCAGCGTTACAATAACGGGTTCGGGCGGACTTCTGCTGTCAAAGATGCTTAATCTGCCGTTTGTGCAGGAGGTAATCGCAACTAAGCAGGCGGTTACGGAATTTCTGCACGAAACCGACGTTGTTATTGAACTCGGCGGCGAGGATGCAAAAATCCTTTACCTTTCAAACGGACTTGAACAGCGAATGAACGGCACCTGCGCCGGCGGCACAGGTTCATTTATTGACCAAATGTCGATTCTTCTAAAAACCGATGCGCAGGGGCTTAACGCTCTTGCCGAAAAACATGAAAATATCTACCCCATTGCGGCACGATGCGGTGTTTTTGCAAAATCAGATGTTCAGCCTCTTCTGAACGAAGGCGCAAAGCGCGAGGACATAGCCGCTTCGATCCTTCAGGCGGTCGTAACACAAACGATTTCGGGGCTTGCCCAAGGGCGGCCTATAAAAGGAAATATCGTTTTTCTCGGCGGTCCGCTGCACTTTCTCACTCAGCTCAGAAAGCAGTTTGAAGAAACTTTAAAACATAATGCAAAAAGCTTCACCACACCGGAAAACGCGCAGCTTTTTGTTGCGCTAGGCGCAGCGCTTGTGCGCAATACCGAAAGCCGAACTATAGGCTGCCTCATTGACGAACTCAAAAACGCGCATGCAGTTGATGCCGAAATAACGCGCATGCGCGCGCTTTTCTTAAATGATGCTGAAAAAGAGGAATTTTTTGAAAGGCATTCGGGGGCAAAAGCTATCCGCAGCGATATTTCAAAAGCAATGGGCGAAACCTTTCTCGGTCTTGACATAGGTTCAACCACTATAAAAGCGGTTTTAATCGACCGCGATGGTAAAATTTTGTATGACTTTTACGGCAAAAACGAAGCAAGTCCTATCGTAATGGGGCTCTCGATATTAAAGGATTTGTACAGCAAACTCCCCGAAGGAGCATACATTGCAAATGCCTGTGCGACAGGCTACGGAGAACAGCTGATGAAAACAGCGTTCCGTATTCCGGAGGGCGAAATCGAAACCATCGCGCACTATACTGCGGCAAATTTCTTTCTGCCCAACGTTGATTTTATAATTGATATCGGCGGTCAAGACATGAAGTGCATGAAGATAAAAAACGGCGTAATTGACTCGATTATGCTCAACGAAGCGTGTTCCTCCGGTTGCGGTTCCTTTATACAGACCTTTGCCGAAAGCCTTGGATACAGTACGGTAGATTTTGCCAACGAGGCTCTTAAGAGCCAAAATCCGGTTGACCTCGGCACTCGCTGCACCGTTTTTATGAACTCCCGCGTGAAGCAGGCGCAAAAGGAAGGCGCAACGGTCGGCGACATTTCCGCCGGTCTGTCATACTCGGTTGTCCGAAACGCCCTCTACAAAGTAATAAAGCTTCGTGACCCGGCTCTTATGGGCCAAAAGGTTGTTGTGCAGGGCGGAACCTTCAACAACAATGCAATTCTGCGCGCTTTTGAGCTTGTTTCGGGCAAGGAGGTAGTTCGTCCCGACATCGCCGGAATCATGGGTGCTTTCGGTTCGGCGCTTATTGCACGCAACCGTTACAACGGCAAAAAAGCAAATATTCTGCGTGCGGACGAAATTGACAGCTTCAAGTTCTCTGGGAAGCTTATCCGCTGTGGAAAATGCTCAAACCATTGCCAGCTGACAATAACCACCTTTGACGACGGCAGAAAATTCATTTCCGGAAACCGCTGCGAACGCGGCGCAGGTGCTGACAAAATCAGTCACGACTACCCGAATCTTTATGAATATAAGTTTAAACGCGCATTTGATTATGTGCCGCTTGACGAAAAGGACGCACATCGCGGTACAATCGGTATTCCACGTGTGCTTAATATATACGAAAACTTTCCGCTCTGGTTCACATTCTTCACCGAACTGGGCTTTAGAGTGCAAATTTCGCCTAAATCCTCGCACAAGGTTTATGAACTTGGAATTGATTCAATGCCGTCCGAATCGGTCTGCTATCCGGCAAAGCTGGTTCACGGACACATAAGAAGCCTGCTCGACGCCGGCATAAAAACTATTTTCTATCCATGCGTACCTTATGAGCAGATTGAATACGAAGATGCGGGCAATCACTACAACTGTCCGATTGTCACCTCATATCCGGAGGTTATAAAAAACAATCTGGACGAACTGAGAGCAGACGGAATAACATATATGTATCCGTTCATCAATCTTGCAGACAGGCCGTCATTTATCCGTCAGATGTATAAAACTCTCCGACAGTTTGGCATAACACAACACGAAATTTCTGTCGCAGCAGAAAAAGGCTTTGCCGAACTTGCGCACTATAAGGCAGATGTGCGAAAAAAGGGCGAGGAAACAATTATGTGGCTTGACGAACACGACGCGCACGGCATAGTTCTTGCCGGACGTCCGTATCACATAGACCCCGAAATAAACCACGGCATTCCGCATATGATAAACACTCTCGGGTTTGCGGTTCTGACCGAGGACTCCATCGCGCATCTCGGGCATTTGCAGCGTGATATTCGAGTTGTTGACCAGTGGGCATATCACACACGCCTTTACGAAGCTGCGGCAGAAGTCATCAAAAACAACCGCCTTGAGCTTGTTCAGCTGAATTCGTTCGGATGTGGACTGGATGCTGTAACAACGGATCAGGTACAGGAAATTTTGCAGTCGCACCAAAGAATTTATACCGCACTGAAAATTGACGAAATCTCTAATCTGGGCACCGCAAGAATACGAATCCGTTCGCTCAAGGCAGCGATAAAGGAACGTTCGGACAACAATTTTGTGCCGAAGATCGCAGAGCCGTACACAATTCGTCGTGTACCGTTTACTCAGGAAGAAAAAAAACGTCACACGCTCGTATTTCCACAGATGAGTCCAACGCATTTCCGCCTGTTTGAGGCAGTTTTCAATGCTCACGGCTACAATGCCGTTGTACTGGATTCGGTTTCGCCCAAGGATGTGGAAGCCGGGCTTAAAAGTGTCAACAACGATGCCTGCTATCCGTCTATTTTAGTAGTCGGTCAGCTAGTAAACGCGTTTATTTCAGGAAAATGTGACCCCGAAAAAACCACTCTCATGATAACACAGACCGGTGGCGGCTGCCGTGCAACAAACTACATTGCTTTTCTGCGAAAAGCGATGAAGGAAGCCGGCTATCCGAACGTGCCGATTTTGAGCCTTAACCTTTCGGGACTTGAAAGCAACCCCGGATTTAAGCTTACTCTATCGCTTCTTACCGATTTGATAAAAGCATGCGTTCTGGGTGACCTGCTTTTGACGCTGCTGCTTGCGACGCGCCCATACGAAACCGAAAAGGGCAGAACAAACAAGGTATATCGGCAAAATCTCGGAAAACTCTATGCAAAAATATGCCTAAAATCGCATTTTTCGTTCAGAAAGGCTGTCGACAAAATAATTGCGGACTTTGACGCAATTCCGGTTGACCGCACGGTCTTAAAGCCGCAGGTCGGCGTAGTCGGTGAAATACTCGTAAAGTTCCACCCGGGTGCGAACAACAATATTATAGACGTAATCGAAAAGGAGGGCGGCGAAGCCGTCATGCCCGGGCTACTCGATTTCATGCTCTACTGCTTCTACAACAGCAACTTTAAACGCGACAATCTTGGCACAAAAACATCTGTTGCGGCAATCTGCAATCTTGGAATAGCTTTTCTTGAAAAATACCGCCGCCACATGAAAAAGGCACTGCTTTCAAATCCTAAATACGCAAAGCGCGCTCCGAGCCGCATAAGCGACATTGCTGACGGTGCAAAGGATATTTTGCAGCTTGGTCATGCGACAGGCGAAGGCTGGTTTTTAACCGGCGAAATGATTGAGCTTATCGGTCACGGAGTTAAAAACATCGTATGCGTTCAGCCGTTTGCGTGTCTGCCGAACCATGTGACGGGCAAAGGCGTCATTAAAGAAATTCGCCGACAACACCCCGACTCAAACATAGTCGCGGTCGACTATGACCCGGGTGCAAGCGAAGTTAACCAGCTGAATCGAATAAAGCTTATGATTGCGGTTGCCTTTGAAAATCTTGAAAATAAATCAAAGAAAAAAGCTTCAAAAAAGGCTACAACCTCAGAAAATAAAAAGCAAATAGAACTTATAAAATAATAATTATGCCGTAATGTTAATTTGTTTTAACATTACGGCATTTTAATTTAACAAAAACTTTACCGCAGCGCGCTTTTGCGTTTTACATTCCGCAGATATAATAGAGTCAGACAAACAAAAGGAGGAATATAAAATGAAAAAGAAAAACATAGCATTAATCACAGTATTGAGTTTGGTAATGGCAGGACTTTCAGCCTGCGGAAATAATACGGAAACGGACAATTCTCCATCAAAATCGGCTTTTGATTCATCTTCCGCAATTTCGGTAGTATCACGTGAAGACGGCAGCGGCACAAGAGGTGCATTCATCGAGCTTTTCGGCATTGAAGAAAAAGGCGCTGACGGCTCAAAAACAGACAAAACAACAAAAGAAGCAATTATAGCAAACAAAACCGACGTAATGATAACAAACGTTTCGGGCGAAGAAAATGCAATCGGATATGTTTCGATGGGTTCACTTTCAGAGTCTGTAAAGGCGCTGAAAATTGACGGTACAGAGCCTACAACCGCAAATGTAAAAAACGGCAGCTATAAAATTTCAAGACCATTCAACATTGCGACAAAGGACGGACTGTCGGAAGCGGCACAAAACTTCATCGACTACATTCTTTCGGCTGACGGTCAGAAAATTGTATCCGGCAGCTACATTCCAGTAGATGACGCCGCAAAGCCGTTTGCAGGTTCAAACGTTGCGGGCAAAATCACCGTTGCCGGTTCTTCATCGGTATCTCCGGTAATGGAAAAGCTTAAAGAAGCTTACATGGCTGTAAACCCTAATGCGGAAATTGAAATTCAAACAAGTGATTCTACCTCGGGCATGATGGCGGCAACAAACGGCACCTGCGACATCGGCATGGCATCAAGAGAACTCAAGGACAGCGAAATTGCCGGAGGACTTACCGCAACACCGATTGCACTTGACGGAATTGCAGTAATAGTAAACAACGACAATCCAACCGACAACCTCACATCAGAACAGGTTAAAAGCATATTTACGGGAGCTGTTAGCACATGGGACGAAGTAAAATAAAAAGAATAACCGAAACATTAGTTAAAATACTCTTTCTAATTGCGGCTCTGACTTCAGTCGCCGCCGTAGTAACAATATGCCTGTTTATGTTCACAGGCGGCGGAGCGGCACTCGGCAAAATCAGCGCGACGGACTTTCTTTTTGGCACCGAATGGTCGCCTACCGACAATCCGCCGTCTTTTGGAATCCTGCCGATGATTCTCGGCAGCATATATGTAACCGGCGGCGCTATAATAATCGGCGTTCCGATCGGAATACTGACCGCGGTATTCATGGCATACTACTGCCCAAAGCGGCTTTATACATTTTTAAAGCCCGCGGTTGACCTGCTTGCCGGAATACCATCAATAGTCTACGGTTTTTTCGGGTTGGTTATCCTCGTACCATTCATAAAATCCCTCTTCGGCGGCGATGGCAAAAATATAGTAACCGCGTCGGTGCTACTCGGCATAATGATTCTGCCGACGATAATCAGCGTAACCGAATCAACTTTAAGAAGTGTTCCGCAAAGTTATTATGAAGGCGCGGTGGCGCTGGGCGCAACCAAGGAACGCGCCATTTTAAAGGTACTGTTTCCGGCTGCCTCCTCCGGAATAATGACGGCGGTCGTTTTGGGAATAGGCAGAGCCATAGGCGAAACAATGGCAGTTATCATGGTAGCAGGCAACCAGCCGAGAATGCCTGCCGGAATTTTCAAGGGTGTGCGCACCATGACCGCAAACATAGTCCTCGAAATGGGCTACGCACAAGATTTGCACCGTCAGGTACTTATAGCAACCGGAGTTGTCCTGTTTATATTTATACTGATTATAAATCTGGCAATCCAATTCTTTAACCGGAGGAACAAACAATGAGCAAAATAAAATCAAGAATCTTCAAATCGCTTGTCATTTTGTCAAGCACACTTACCTTCGGAGTGCTGATTCTCATTGTGGCATACATTCTTATAAAAGGTCTGCCGAACCTCACCCCGGCGCTTTTTGAACCGAAATACACAACAGAAAACGTTTCCATGCTCCCCGCAATAGTAAACACCCTCCTAATGACCGCACTTTCACTGCTTATTTCGGTTCCGCTTAGCATAGCAACCGCGATATACCTCGCGGAATATTCCAAAAAGAACAGTCGTTTTGTGCAGCTTATAAGAATTACTGCCGAAACTCTTGCCGGAATACCGTCAATCGTTTACGGACTGTTCGGAATGTTGTTTTTTGTAACCTATCTGAAGTGGAATTACTCCATGCTGTCAGGTGCGGCAACGCTTGCAATTATGGTGCTTCCTCTTATCATGCGAACAACAGAGGAAGCACTTAGGGCGGTTCCCGACAGCTACCGCGAAGCAAGCTTCGGACTCGGCGCCGGAAAAATTCGCACGATATTCCGCATAGTTCTTCCTGCTGCGCTGCCCGGAATCATGTCCGGCATAATTTTGGCAATCGGGCGAATCGTCGGCGAAACAGCCGCACTCATCTACACCGCAGGCACAGTTGCCGAATTTCCGAAATCGGTATTTTCGTCAACAAGAACACTATCAGTACACATGTATGCACTATCCGGCGAAGGACTCTATACCAATCAGGCATACGCAACCGCAGTTATACTGCTCGTTTTCGTTCTCATAATAAATCTTGCCTCAAACAGCATTTCAAGGAGAATAAACAAATGAAATATAACATAAAAAATCTAAATTTGTATTACGGCGATTTTCACGCGCTCAAGGATATCAGCCTCGAGATTGCCTCAAACGAAATAACCGCGCTTATCGGCCCATCAGGCTGTGGAAAATCGACCTTTTTAAAAACTCTTAACCGGATGAACGACCTAGTTTTGGACTGCCGGATAGAAGGCAGTGTGCTGCTTGACGGAAAGAATATCTTTAAGGTTGACCCGCAGGAGCTTAGAAAGCGTGTCGGAATGGTTTTTCAAAAACCGAATCCCTTCCCAATGAGCATTTATGACAACATTGCTTTCGGTCCGAGAACGCACGGAATCCGCTCAAAGGCAAAGCTGGATGAGATTGTAGAAACATCTCTCCGAAATGCCGCCGTCTGGGATGAAACGAAAGACAGGCTTAAGCAAAGCGCACTCGGCATGAGCGGCGGTCAGCAGCAGAGAATCTGCATCGCGCGCGCCCTTGCCGTAAAGCCCGAGGTTATCTTAATGGATGAGCCGACCTCGGCTCTTGATCCGATTTCGACCTCCAAAATAGAGGATTTGGTACTAAATCTAAAAAAGGACTATACTATAATCATAGTCACCCACAATATGCAGCAAGCGGCACGAATTTCCGACCGCACTGCATTCTTTCTTCTGGGCGAATTGATTGAATACAGCAGCACCGACAAGATGTTTTCATCTCCGGTTGATTCAAGATGCGAAAATTATATTACAGGGAGGTTCGGTTGATGCGTGACGAATTTAACAGGCAGCTTTCTGCCCTAAACAACGAGCTGATTGAAATGGGCTCGTTGATTGAAAGCACAATTTCAAGCGCTGCAAAGGCTTTTATTGAGAAAAATGCGGACTATGCACATTCGGCAATAGGCTATGAAAAGGAAATAGACAAAAAGGAGCGTGATATTGAGCAGCTTTGCCTTACACTTTTGCTAAAGCAGCAGCCCGTTGCGAGCGACTTGCGTCTGATTTCTTCTGCGCTCAAAATGATAACCGACATGGAGAGAATCGGTGATCAGGCAGCAGATATTGCCGAGATTATAATTACCATGCCACCACAGAGCAACATTCCGGTATGTGACCTGATCTCAAAAATGGCATATGCAACCATCAAAATGGTAAACGGCAGTATTGACGCGTTTATAAAGCGTGATATAAATCTTGCCGAAACAGTTATAAAAAGCGATGACACGGTTGACGAGCTGTTCAGCCTGCTGCGCACTGACCTAATTCGATTTATTGCCGAAAACCCCGACAACGGCGAAATTTCGCTTGATATACTTATGATAACCAAGTACTTTGAGCGAATCGGCGACCATGCCACAAATATTGCCGAATGGGTGCTGTTTTCAATAACCGGGGAACATTTTGATAAATAAGCTTTAAAATTGCGAACATATGTGATAGAATAAAGGCAGCAGTACAGTGTGAACGAGGTGAGTAAATGTACAAGAAAATATCAAGAAGTATGCACTTTCTGTGCATCTTTTCAATTTCCCTTACAGCGATAATGATTCTGAGTGCGGTATATTCCGGCTTCAACTCAAGGATCAAAACCGTACTTAAAAATCAAGCCGTAATGCTGTCTGACATTCTTAACACATGCGATGACAAGCTTTCTTTGCTTTCCGGTATAAACGGTACGTCAAGCGATATGCGCATAACACTTGTTGCACCGGACGGTACGGTTCTTTTTGACACCTTTGCCGATCCGAAAACTCTTAAAAACCATGCGGAACGCCCTGAAATAGCCACGGCAATGGCGCAGGGCACCGGCGAGGCAACACGCTTTTCCGTAAACACCTCATCAACCGTCAGCTACTATGCCATACGGCTTTCAGACGGCAATATTCTTCGCCTTGCGGATGTGACAAACAGCGTTAGGCATATGTTTGCAATCATTGCGCTACCGGTTCTGTTTATTTCCGCTCTATTGTACCTTCTGTGTGTACTCATCTCCGCGATACTCACCGACAACATAACAGACCCCATAAACAACATAAATCTTTCCGATATCAACAATCAGGACTATACCAACGTTTACAGCGAAATCGTGCCATTCATGGACAAAATCAGAGCGCAGAACAACGAAATCGAGCGTCAGATGCTGAAGCTTAAAGAACGAAAAAACCGCTTTGAAATTATCAGCGAAAACATAAGTGAAGGCCTTGTAACCCTTGACAGTGACGGAAATGTTCTGTCCATAAACAAGGGTGCCGCCGATATTTTCGGCGTTGAAGCATCAAAAGTACTGCACAAAAGTTTTTGGCATTGTTCCGACAGTCCCGTGCTTGCGGAATGCTTTAAAAAGGCTATCAGCGGCGAAAAAAACTCTGTCATAATCAGCATAGGAAAAAAATCCTACAACATTTTTTACAGTCCTGTTTTCAAAGAACATTCGGTCAACGGTATTCTGATGCTTATTTTTAACATAACCGAAAAACTCGAAGCAGAGCAAAGCCGCCGCGAATTTACAGCAAACGTTTCGCACGAGCTTAAAACTCCTCTTACAACCATCCTCGGTTATTCGCAGATAATAAACGCCGGTCTTGCAAAGCCGGAGGATATAACACGATTCACCGCAAAAATAGAAAACGAATCTACTCGACTTATAAATCTCATCGATGACATAATAAAACTTTCAAGGCTTGATGAGCAAAGTGCTCCTCCGGATATGCAGAAAATCAGTATGCTGTCCACAATCACAGATGTTTCCGAGCAGCTTACGCAAAAAGCTGCCGAGCGCGGAATTTCGATAAACATTTCAGGTGAGGATTTCAAAATAACCGCAAATCCTCTGCAAATAAGCGAACTTATCTACAATCTTGTCGAAAATGCTATAAAGTATAACAAAGAAAGTGGGAACGTCCACATTTCCCTTTCAGAGCGCTCATTTTCTGTCAGCGACACCGGCATAGGAATCCCCAGCGAGTTTTCGGACAGAATTTTTGAAAGATTTTTCAGGATTGACAAAAGCCGCTCAAAAAGCGTAAACGGCACAGGTCTTGGCCTTTCAATTGTAAAGCACATAGCAGAGCTTAACAATGCCAAAATATCGCTGAAAAGCGTGCCCGGCGAGGGCAGTACTTTCACCGTAAGCTTTAAGGACTAAAAATTTAACCCGGATTTAACATATACATGGTTTTAGATTTTACATATCTGTTCTATAATTTATACATATTTGCGTGATTTGGGAGAAATATGTTATGACTATTTTTACGGTTATAGGACTGCTGGGAGGTCTTTCTGTCTTTTTATACGGAATGAAGCTTATGGGCGACGGGCTTGAAAAAAGCTCTGGAAATCAGCTAAAGGCTTTTTTGGGCAAATTAACAAAAAATCCGTTTCAGGGACTTCTTTTGGGCATTGCTGTGACGGGAATTATTCAAAGCTCATCGGCGACCACCGTTATGGTTGTCGGCTTTGTCAATTCAGGAATCATGGAGCTATCGCAGTCAATCGGCATCATCATGGGTGCCAACATTGGTACGACCGTCACCGCATGGCTTCTCAGCCTTACCGGAATAACCAGCGACAATGTTATTCTGCAGCTTTTTAAACCTGCTAACCTTTCTTTAATTGTTGCCGCAGGCGGAATCCTGCTTGTTATGGTTTCCAAAAACAGCAAGCGCAGGGATATCGGCGGTGTTCTTTTGGGATTTTCTATTCTTATGATAGGCATGGAACTTATGTCGGATGCTGTAAAGCCGCTTGCCGATGTTCCCGAATTTACCAACATTCTTACAATTTTTTCAAATCCCATACTCGGCGTGCTGATGGGCGCACTTTTAACCGCGGTTATTCAAAGCTCGTCGGCTTCGGTAGGAATTTTGCAGGCGCTTTCCGCAACCGGCAGTATCACGTATCAGACAGCAATTCCTATTATCATGGGTCAGAACATTGGCACTTGTATTACAGCAATCTTGTCCTCAATCGGAACTAATAAAAACGCCAAGCGTGCTGCCGTTGTTCACCTATCATTTAATATAATCGGAACGGTTGCCTTTCTTACTCTATACTACATAATCCGCGCAACCGTAACACTGCCCTTTGTAAACAACACCATAAACGCGGCAGGCATAGCGATAGTGCACACAACTTTCAATGTGTTTTCAACAGCTATAATGTTCCCGTTTATAAGGCAACTTGAAAAGCTTGCATACATGATCATAAAAAGTGACAAAAACACCGAAGCAACACAACTTCTCGACAAAAGGCTGTTGCTCAATCCATCGGTCGCAATAGAGCAGTGCAAGCTTATAACCAACAAAATGGCGGAGCTTGCCGAAAGCAATCTTCTTGCCTCGCTGTCTCTCATAAAAAGTTTTGACCAAAAAAAGGCTGACCTTATTCGTCAAAATGAAAACTCAGTCGATTACTACGAAGATAACCTTGGTACCTATCTGGTAAAGGTGTCGCAAAAAAGTCTGACCGTCGACGACAGCCGCGAAGCCTCAAATCTTCTGCACTGCATCGGCGATTTTGAGCGAATTTCGGATCATGCAGTAAATCTCCTTGAGGTTGCAGAGGAAATCCACATCAAAAAGGTTGAATTTTCGCCGGCTGCCCAAGAGGAGATCGGTATTCTTTCGGATGCAATCAGCGAAATACTTCATAACACCGTTCAGGCTTTTTTGCAAGAGGACATAAACTCTGCCAAAACGATTGAACCTCTTGAACAGGTAATTGATAAAATCCGCTATGTCCTGCGTGACCGCCATGTCGCGCGGCTTCAGTCTGGCGAATGTACAATCACCGCCGGCTTCATATTTTCGGATTACCTTAACAATTGTGAGCGAGTCGCAGATCACTGCTCCAATATCGCTGTGTCGCTCATTAAGCTCCCCGAGGACAGCTTTGACACTCACGAATATCTCCGTAATGTCAAAACTCACGGCGAAGCAAGCTTTGACGAACAGTATTCGCAGTATCTTAAAAAATATTCTGTATGAAAGGGCACTTCTCTTTTCCTTCAATCAACCCATTCTTTAGTGCCTTAACATAAAAAAGGTGCCGCCTGTTTTTCAGGCAGCACCTTTTCTCATTTTCCGAACTCCGATATTGAATAGTTAATAGCCTGCATCTTTGCATCTATAGCGGCAATTCCGTCCGCACACTCCTTCAACTGTGCCACGATTTCACTTGCACCCTCAATTTCTTTTTTATATTTCATGTCATGCTCGAGACTCGCCCAAAAATCCATTGCAATAGTTCTGAGCTGGACCTCAACTTTCATATTTTGGCGTCGATTTGCAAAAAACACCGGCACCTCAACTATCATATGATAGCTGCGATAACCGTTCGGTTTGGGATGTTTTATATAATCCTTTACGCTTACAAGCGTTATATCATCCTGCGAAACAAGCATATTTGCGACTTCGTAAATATCGTCAATAAATGAACAGATTACACGTATTCCGGCAACATCCTCAATGTAGTACATTAGCGAATTCATGTTTATCTCAAGATTTTTACGCTGCATCTTGTTTATAATGCTCTCAGGTGTTTTGATTCTCGACTTAATCATTTCAATTGGATTGCGGTTGTAGGACACCGCCAAATCATCGTTTAAAATTTCAAACTTTGTGCGCACCTCTTTTATCGCACTGCTGTACATCATCATAAATTCTCGGAACTGCCCCATAGGTCCGAAAATCTTGTTGACATCTGTCGGAATTTCCTCCGGTTTCATAAATACCTTGTGTATTCCCTTTTCCATTTTATCCTCCGTTCTCAGATGCATTTTACTGAAAAGTCCCTTCCGCATTTTGGGCATCCGCAAATATGCCGTCCTCTTTTTTTCGGCAGCCGCAGCACTGCTTTGCAGTACGGGCATCTTCGGTAAATATGCGTTTTTCTGTCGTGCCATCTTCGGCGAAACAGCGCCATACTGCTTTTCTCTCTGTCCCGCAGCTTTAAATATGCGCTGTTTTCTTTCTGCCTTTGATAAAAATTCCGTGAAAAGCACCGGAATATCATAAGCATAAACAAAATCATCACCAGTATGTCGATTATAAAGCTGTGCACAAATATATTAAGGACAATAAGACAAAACACCACGCCCATCAAAAATTTGTACAGCTCATCTACGCCATATTTTCCGCTTATAGCTTTTTCAATCAGATTTCTGATTTTTGCCAATTCAATCAACCTCTACTTATTATTACGCTACCATTATATTTCTTTCTTCGCATAAAGTCAATCCAATACCGTACATTTAACAAAAGTTTCACACTTTGTCAATAAATCTTCTATACCTAAAAAAATACACCTTATTTATCAGGTGTATTTTTATCATCTTCATTTGGACCGTTCCTGAAAAACATGCTTTCTATCAATATAAAAATCAACACGCACAAAAGCAGTAAAAGAGCACGAAGCGTTCCGCTTTCCGCAAGAATAACGGCGGTTATTCCAAGCACACCGCTTATCGCATAAAGAATAAATACCGTCTGCTTCTGTGAAAACCCCATATCGATAAGACGGTGATGAAGATGTCCGCGGTCGGCTGTCATGGGGCTTTTTCCGTGATAGATTCTGCGAATCATCGCAAACAGCGCGTCAAACAAGGGCAGACCAAGTATTAAAAGCGGAACAGCAAAAGAAATTATCGCATAGCTCTTGAACACGCCCTGAATTGACAGTGAAGCGAGTATAAATCCCAAAAATGTCGACCCGGTATCGCCCATAAAAATCTTTGCCGGATTAAAGTTGAACGGCAAAAATCCAAAGCAAGCACCCATAAGTGCAAGTCCTACAATAGCGACCGAGTATTCGCCGACCCTTACAGCAATGAAGACCAGACTTACTGACATAATTGCCGAAACACCGGCAGCAAGTCCGTCAAGTCCGTCTATAAAATTAACCGCGTTGGTTATAAACACAATCCAGATGACCGTCACAAATCCCGAAAGCCACACCGGCAGCACAAGGTACGGATTGTCTGAAAAAATATTCGGGTTTGTAAAAACCGTTATCCGTATATTTCCGCCGATTATGACAATCAGCGCTGCAATAATCTGTATGACAAATTTCAGCTTTGCGTCAAGGTTTTTGCAGTCGTCCACAACTCCCATGACAGCGATGATTCCGGCTCCGACCAAAATTGCGCAAAGCGCGCGCGTCATCTGCCCGAAGCAGCATATCGCTACCATAAATCCGAAAATAATGGCCAATCCGCCCAGTCTTGGTATGGGGTGTTTATGCATTCGTCTGCCGTCCTTCGGCACATCAATTGCTCCTATTTTAAATGCCAGCCTGTATACAAGCGGCGTTGAGGCAAAGGAAAACGCAAATGCCACAATAAACGTCAGTATAAGAAACACAATTTCTCTTGTACTCATATTCTACCTCATCAAATAACAAATCCGACTTTTTTATACACTTTTTTAAGCGTGCGCTGTGCAATGGCTTCCGCCCTCTGTGCACCTTTTGTATAAATTTCAACCAGATAGTCCTTGTTTCCCGACAGCTCATCATACCTTGCGCGGATTGGTCTGATTTCTTCTACAACCGCTTCGGCAACGTCTGCCTTAAGATCACCGTAGCCTTTTCCGCTGTATTCGCTTACGAGTGCGTCTATGCTCTTTCCCGTCACTGCCGACAAAATCGTGAGCAGATTATTGATTCCCGCCTTGGTTTCATCATTTTCGCGGTATTCGATAATACCCTCTGAATCAGTAACCGCAGATTTAATTTTTTTCGCAATTACGCTAAAGTCGTCAAGAAGCGACACATACGCTTTTGGGTTTTCATCCGACTTTGACATCTTTTTTGTCGGTTCTGCAAGGCTCATGACCTTAGCTCCGGCTTTAGGCAAAAAGCCCTCCGGAATTTTGAACACATCGCCGTATAGCGCGTTAAATCTCTGAGCAATGTCGCGTGCAATTTCGATGTGCTGCATCTGGTCTTTGCCAACTGGTACAAGGTCGGTCTGATATAGCAAAATGTCCGCCGCCATCAGCACCGGATAGGTAAACAGTCCGGCATTGATGTTGTCGGCGTGCTTTGAGCACTTGTCCTTAAACTGCGTCATACGCGACAACTCGCCCATATATGTATAGCAATCGAGCACCCACGCAAGCTGTGCGTGTGCTGGAACATGTGACTGAATAAAAAGCAGGCTTTTTTCTGGGTCGATTCCACAGGCAATATAAATTTTCATCAGGTCAAGTGTTCTTTTGCGTAGCTCCGCCGGGGTTTGACGCACCGTAATTGTGTGCATATCCATCATGGCATAGCAGCAGTTGTACTCGTCCTGAAGTCCTACCCAGTTCTTTATCGCACCGAGGTAGTTTCCGAGAGTGATATTTCCCGACGGCTGAACACCGGAAAAAATAATTTTCTTGTTTTCCATAATATCTTGCCTCCTATGCCAATTTTTCTTTCAGCAGTTCGCCAATTGCCTTTATTCCTTCTTCAATTTTGTCCTCTGGCATGGTGGAGTAGTTCAATCTGAATGAACTTGTTTTAGCGTCCATATCAACACGGAAGTTGTTGCTCGGAACAAACGCAACCTTATACTTTTTGACCGCTTCAATCGACAGTTCCGCGGCATCTATTGAATCGGGGCAGGTTACAAGAATAAACAGTCCGCCGTTCGGCTTTGTCCATTTTATCCCTTTTGGAAAGTATTTTTCGATGCATCCCAGCATAAAGCGGCATTTTCTGCCGTAAACCTCCCTTGCACGTTCAATATATTCGTCAATATTGTATTTTTTCAAAAATTCTGCCGCAATCATCTGCGTTAGGCACGGCGTATGCACATCGTTCACCTGCTTGATTATCTCAATCTTGTCACACAGAACATCATTGCATACAACATAGCCGATACGCATACCCGGCGACAGGATTTTTGACATTGAACTGACATAAATTACCCTACCCTCGTCATCCAGCGATTTTATCGTCGGAACATATTCCCCCGAAAAGCGCAAATCACCGTACGGGTTATCTTCGATAATCAGGCAATCATATTTTTTTGCAAGCTCCAACATCTTTTTGCGCTTTTCAAGCGACATAGTGATTCCAGTCGGGTTCTGAAAGTTCGGAATTGTATAGATAAGCTTGACATTTCTACTTTTCAGTACCTCTTCAAGCTTTTCCATGTTCATGCCGTCATCGTCCATCTCAACACCAACAAGATTCGCGCGCACACTTCGCAGTGAGTTAAGCGTTCCGACAAAACTTGGACTTTCAACAACAATGTCGTCACCGTCCTCAACAACGACTCTTGCCGCAAGGTCAATTCCCTGCTGACCGCCGGTTGTTATTATAATCTTGTCGCCGCCCTTAAAGGAATCCACTTTTTTTGCTCTTTTTGTAAGTTCTTCTTTAAGCGGAGCATAGCCGTCGGTAGTGCCGTATGCAAGTGCGACTTTGCCGTTGTTTTTAAGAACGTCTACGGCAATCTCAGCCAGCTCATCGGTCGGAAAAAGCTCCGGATCAGGCGAGCCTCCGGCAAGTGAAATAACTGCAGGATCCGCCATAAGTTTAAACATCTCTCTTATGCCCGAAGCCTTAAGCGGCTTCGCTCTTTTTGTCATATATTTTTCAAAATCCATTTTTTCCCCTCATTTCTTTACTTATTTACCTTCGCCCAACTGTCTTTTAGAGCAACGGTTCTGTTTATAATCAGATTATCCGCCGCAGAATCTTTATCAACACAGAAATAGCCTAGCCTTAAAAACTGGAAAGTGTCTCCCGGTTTTGCGTCCGCAAGGCTGCTTTCGAGCTTGCAGCCGGTGAGCGTTTCGATCGAATGGGGGTTCAGGTTTTCGATAAATGTTCCGACCTTGCTCTCGTCTGACGGGTTTTCTACATTAAACAGACGCTCATACAGTCTTACTGTTGCGTCAATCGAATGATTTGCCGAAACCCAGTGAATTGTGCCCTTGACCTTTCTGCCGTCAGCGGATTGACCTCTTCTTGTTTCAGGGTCATATGTGCAGTGAACAACGGTAACGTTACCGTTTTCATCTTTTTCGCATGATGTTGCAGTAACATAATATGCGCTTTTCAGTCTTACCTCTCTGCCGATTGACAGACGGAAATATTTCTTCGGGGCTTCTTCCATAAAGTCGTCCGCCTCTATCCAAAGATTTTTTGAAAATTTAACCTTTCGCGTTCCTGTTTCCGGATTCTGCGGATTTATTTCAACATCAAGCTCCTCGGTCAAGTCCTCGGGATAGTTGTCGATCACCAGTTTAATCGGCCGCAAAACCGCCATTGCACGCGGCGCTATTTTGTTCAAATCCTCCCTTACGCAAAATTCCAAAAGTGAAAAATCAATAACGCTGTTTGCCTTTGCAACACCTATTCTGTCGCAGAAATCGCGTATCGCCTCCGGCGTATATCCACGGCGGCGCATTCCGCATAACGTACCCATTCTCGGGTCGTCCCAGCCTGAAACAATGCCGTCATTTACGAGCTTCAAGCACTTTCGTTTACTGGTCAGCGTATAGTTTAAATTCATTCTTGCAAACTCAATCTGTCTTGAAGGATGCTCAAATTCCAGCTCTCGCAGTACCCAATCATACAGTGGTCTGTGGTCTTCAAATTCGAGTGAACACAGCGAATGTGTTACGCCCTCCACCGTATCCGAAATTGGATGTGCAAAATCATACATCGGATATACGCACCACTTGTCACCCGTTCTGTGATGCGTCTGATGCATAATTCTGTAGATAATCGGGTCGCGCATATTCAGGTTCGGTGAAGACATATCGATTTTTGCACGAAGCACCTTTTCACCGTTTTGGTACATGCCGTCGGTCATCTCTTGGAAAAGCTCGAAATTTTCTTCAATGCTTCGATTCCTGTACGGGCTTTCCTTTCCCGGCTCTTTAAGTGTACCGCGATATTCTCGTATTTCGTCCGCCGAAAGGTCATCAACATACGCCTTTCCCTTTTTTATCAGCTTTACGGCGCTTTCGTAAATCACGTCAAAATAGTCGGATGCATACAAAACCTTGTCCCACTTGAATCCCAGCCATGATATATCCTCCTTTATTGCGTCAACGTATTCAACGTCCTCTTTTGAGGGGTTTGTGTCGTCAAGACGCAGGTTGCAGGTGCCGTGATACTTCTGCGCGTTTCCGAAGTCTATGCAGATAGCCTTTGCATGACCGATATGCAGGTATCCGTTCGGCTCGGGCGGAAATCGCGTCTGCACATGCGTATATACTCCGTCCGCAAGATCCTTTTCAATCGCTTCCTCTATAAAATTTTTGCTTACATTTTCATCTATATGTTCTTCCATTGTTCTTTTCCTTAACTCCCTTCAAAAAAATCAATGCTGAAAACAATCCTTTACTCTGCCGCTGCGAATTCAATAGCACATCCAAATTCATCCGTATATCAAGCATTTAGAAAATCTATTGCAGCATCAATTCTGTCGATTGCTTCGTCATATCCGAGCGTCTGCATAATTTCATACAAATCCGGCGTGTTGCGTCTGCCGGTAACTGCTACTCTTATGACCGTTGCGACATCGCCGACATGACCTTTGTAAGACTCCGGGTCTTTTTTATAAACCTTGGGGGCTTTTGCATAACCGAGATTTACCGACATTTCACGCACCTTTGGGAACCATTCCTCTGCGGTTTCATCTGCGCTGTATACCGTTTTATACGTATTCAGAATTTCTATCATATCAGCATTTGAAAGGTTATCTGCAAACTCGTACTTTTCGGGACGGGTGAAGAAATATCTTGTGTATTCTACTGTGTCTTCCCATTTTGCGATATCCTTTCTCGGTTTTTCGTTTCCACGTTCTATGCCAAAAATCTTTATTGCATAATCCCTGTTTTCTTTGAGCAGCGACGCAAATTCCGGCTTGTATTTTTCCGCCCAAGCGAGTGTTTCGCTATAAACCGTATCTTTGTCCATGCGGCAAATGTAGTTTTTGCTTATATCGGTAAGCTTCATAAGATCAAACAATGCGCCTGCTTTGCTCATGTTTGAAAGTTTAAATTCAAACTTGCTTCTGTCGGCATCGGGGTTTGCTGCGCGCCATTCCTCATAGTTAGAGTTTGCAATTGTCAGCAGGTACTCGAGCACTGCCTCTTTGGGATATCCATTTTCATGATAAAAGGTCACCGCCGCCTCCGGATCTTTGCGCTTTGAAAGCTTGCGTTTTCCGCCGGTTTCTACGTCCTCCTTCATTATCGGAGAAATGTGCGCATAGTGCGGTGTCTTAAAGCCCAAAATATTAAAAAGCTGCAAATGTATCGGCGCCGATGAAATCCATTCATCACCGCGAATAACATCTGTTGTGCCCATAAGATGATCGTCTATTGCATGAGCAAAATGATATGTCGGAATACCGTCGGTTTTAAGCAATACAATATCCTGCACATTTTCCGGCATCTCTATTTCGCCCTTTATCGAATCGTCAAATTTAATACGTTTTTCTTCGCTGCCGGGCGACTTTAGTCTTACAACATACGGTGCGCCGGATCTGATTTTTTCTTCAATTTCTTCAAAGGACAAATCCCTGCAGCGTGCATATTTGCCGTAATATCCCGGATTCTGCTTGTTCTTTTCCTGTTCGGCACGGATGTTTTCCAGTTCCTCCGCGGTACAGAAGCACGGATATGCAAATCCGTGCTCAACAAGCGATTTGCAGTAGGTTTGGTAAATTTCCTTGCGCATACTCTGTGTATACGGTCCGTACTCGCCGACAGAATCGGTTTCACTCAGCATACCCTCGTCGATTTTTATGCCGAAGTTCTGCAAACCCTCTACAATACCTCTTACACCATTTTCCACCTCACGCTTTTTATCGGTATCTTCAATTCTCAAATAAAAAACTCCGCCTGTTGAGCGTGCGGCTCTTTCCGAAACAAACGCCGCAAAAAGTCCGCCTATATGCAAAAATCCTGTCGGGCTCGGCGCAAAACGAGTTACCTTGGCTCCGTCTGGAAGATTTCTTTTCGGATACTGCTTTTCATAGTCCTCGGGTGTCTTTATTATATCAGGGAATAATAAATTCGCCAATTTTTTATTATCCATGAATATTTCCTCCGTATTCAAATTATAAATATACTATTATATTATACATCTAAAGATGTATAATATCAAGTAAATATCCGAAAAAAGCGGTTATTTTGGTTTTTTTTGAGCAAATCTGCACTCCGTATAACAAAATGAACTGCCGGCAATGCCGTACAGTTCATTTTTAAGGGTTAATGTATTTTGTGAGGTATGGATATTTTTTTCCAAAACAAAATAATGTTGTACATAAATTTTTAAAACATATACTTGCATGAGGGGGAAATTATATGACAAACTATCTAATAATGCCGGGCAAAATGCTCGAACAGTATTTTTATAAGCCGTACGAAGGTATATGTATGCGCAGGCGGCATCACGCGGATCTTTGGAGTGAGCACGAGCAGGTTATCGAACATGCAAAGGACGGCTTCGGAATTTATTCCGACAGTGCAGGAGCAGTCCACATTATATGCATTACCGACGACAATCAACTGACCTATGCAGTTCGCAAGAACGGAATTTGGAAAAAATACGTCATTTCAAAACTGAACGAAGATATTTTCGTGCGCCAAATGCGGCTTTATAACGTCGGCGGCAGGCTAAATCTTTTGTACTCGGCGCTATATAACGGCGAAACACTTCTTATCCACTGCATTCTGGGCAACCATGCGAAGCCATCCACCGTTGCGGCGCTCGAAAGCGAGCATTTCTGCATTTATTCAAACCGTGCATATTTCACAAATTCCGAGGGTGTGCTAGGCTTTGTATCACTTTCGGACGAAAAGCCGTCAGGGTTTAATCCGATGTACGAAGACGCACACAATGCGTATGTTTGTGGATTCCAAGGCAAAGAATTTTTTGTTTTTACACGCAGTTCGGCGCTATTTATCAACGGCGAAGAAATTCTGTCCGACAATCGAATGGAGCAGCCTATATGCATCCGCGGCAGCAACCGAGTTTATGTTATGTGGAAAAGCGGCGGATTTGTACGGTACATAACCACTTTTAACCTCGGCAGTGTATGGAGCGAGCCGATGAGATTCATGAGCACAGGAAAAACTATAACCCTTTTTGAAGTGCAGCAGGGCGATGCCTTTTCCTGCTATTACGGATATCAAAACACAAAAGACATAGTACTGTTCGGCAAAGGCGAGCTTTTCCGCGAAGAATCCGAATACAACCTGCCGGCGCCCAACGAGCTGGAAAAATTGAAAATCCTCCTTGACATAACACGACAGGAAGTTCTTGATGCAAAAAAGGAAATATCGCGGCTTAACAGCACCGTCGACAAGCTGAAGGGTTCAAGATAGCACAATTTGAAAAGAAATGTATATATGTTCGGCGAATGCTCATCGCCGTACACAGGTACGGTATAGGACACAAAGGATGTAAAAAGCAAAATGCCCAAAATCTCACAAGATTTCGGGCATTTGTATTAAATTACTCAAATAAGAACTATGCACTGAATTTTCGGTCGCTCTATGTCATATCATTGCATGATAGAATAAAAACACATTCTGCTTGAGGTTGACCGACTTTTCAGTCGTCTTAGCATTCGAATAAAATTCACCTGACGGAATATACTAATTATTTTTATGTCTGAAGAATGACGGGGTATCGACATTATCCATGCCCGTCTTTATTGTTCTTGTAAAAATTGAATCATCTTCTGCAGCTGACGGAGAATAAGTAGGAATCCTTCTGCCAAAATCCACGCCTGATCCGGAAGTGCCTATCGACGGATTCTGCTGAGCAGCACTGTTTAAAACTGAGGCAACGTCCGATTTTGAGCCACGCTTATTTTTGGCATTAAGACCGGTAGCAATAAGCGTAACCTTGATTTCGTCCTTCATGTTTTCGTCAACAGCTGTACCTACAATGATTGTAGCATCCTGTGATACCATTTCACGAACGATAGAGGATACCTCACCCATATCAACAAGCGAGAACTCGGTGCCGCCTGTTATGTTCAGAAGAACATTGTGAGCTCCGGAAATGCTTGTTTCAAGCAAAGGAGATTCGATAGCGGCGCGAACAGCGTCCTGTGCGGCATTTTCGCCCTTGCCTATTCCGATACCCATGTGAGCAACACCTGAATCACGCATAATTGTGCTTACATCTGCAAAGTCACAGCTGATGATACCGTTCTGAGCTATTACCTCAATGATACCCTCAACACCCTGACGAAGAACCTCGTCTGCAAGTTTGAAGGAATCGGTTATTGTAATTTTCTTGTCTGCTGTTTTAAGGAGCAGGTCGTTTGGTATTGTTACGATAGCGTCAACGTTCGCC
Organism: Bacillota bacterium; assembly: GCA_029007725.1. Lineage (GTDB taxonomy): Bacteria > Bacillota > Clostridia > UBA1381 > UBA1381 > UBA1738. The sequence goes on from JAQXIJ010000046.1 coordinate 37,001, forward strand.
GACAACTCTTCAATTCCCTGTTCTGCATTTCTTGCTCTCTGCGGGCCCTCGAAAAAGAACGGCTTTGTTACTACCGCAACGGTCAATATGCCCATTTCCTTTGCGAGCTTTGCGATAACCGGCGCAGCACCCGTGCCTGTTCCGCCGCCCATACCGGCCGTGATGAATACCATTTCGGTATTCTGTAAAAGTTCTTTAATTGCATCCTCATTTTCTTCGGCAGCTTTGCGGCCGATCTCAGGTTTTGCACCTGCGCCCAAGCCCTGTGTCAATCTTGTGCCTATCTGAAGCGCAACCGGCGCCTTAACTGTCTTAAGCTGCTGCAAATCGGTGTTTACCGCTATAAAGTCCGCTCTTGAAACATTTGCCTCGATCATACGGTCAACAGCATTGTTTCCGCCGCCGCCGACACCGATTACTTTAATTCTTGCACCATCTGCAGGCTGGTCGGCCGATGAGCCGTTTACCAAATCTATTTTACTGTTTATGTCGCTCATTTATCCGTATCCTCCTTAGTTATCGTTATTTCTGATTACACATTTTTATTTTACTATGTTTTTTAAATTATTTCAATAGAAATTTTATATTTTTTGCAAAAAAACTAAAAATTCAGCAATTTTTATACTTAGGGCGAGTATATTGCCTTGCCTGTTGTTGAAAGATTTATCGTTCCGCGGGAATTTTCGGTAAGCACGCTTGAATTGATTGCCTCTTTGAAAAGTCCGAGTTTTCGCTGAAAATCAATCGGAGTTCCGCAAATAACATCAAGTCTGTTCTGATAATTAAAGGTAATATTAGTCATATCTTCAAAGGAAATCGCAGTAATTCCCGAAATTATATCAGCGCGCTGCATATAGTCAAGACAAGACATGACTCTCTGCTGAATTTCGGCATCGTTCAGTGTCAGCTGTTCGCCCTCGTTCGAGCTTGTAACATTAAGCCCGTCAACCTCCGGAACATTTTCCGGCTTTTCGGCAAGCTTTTCAAGAACCTTTCCGTTTTTGTCAATTGCAATAAATCCGCTTCCCGTGTTTATGGCAGCAATCGTCTTTGCCTCATCAATTTCCACCGTTACAGAAGCACCTATAGGTTTTTTTACAACCGTCACCTTTTCCACATACGGTATCCCGGAAAGCTTTTTCACAATGCTGCGCTTGGTGGTAAGGAATAAATTTTTTCCCTTGATTCCGCCGATTTCACTGTCAACTTTCTCTGTAGAAACCTTGTCGTTGCCAACAACCGTTACCGATCTGATGTTAAAAAGAGGCGTAAAAAACATGACCACAAGCACGGCAATCAAAATCAGCACCGAAAAGAAAACAGTGCGTCTGATTTTCTGCTCGCGTATGCGCTTGCGCCGTCTTTGGTCATGGCGCGATTGTATATTTCCACCGGCCTTTTTATCTTTCATCAAATTCACTCTTTCCGTTTTATATCAATTCCGCAAAGGGATAAAACCCTTTCTATACTCTCATATCCCCTGTCAATATATTTTACGTTTTCTATTTCGGTAATGCCCTCGGCGGCCAGCGCCGCAACAACAAGCGATGCGCCGCCGCGAAGCTCTCTTGCGACAACCTTTGCACCGGTAAGCTCGCTTTTTCCGATAACAACGGCAACTCTGCCGTCCACCTTGATATCTGCTCCCATTCGCACAAGCTCTTCAATGTGCTGAAAACGGTTTTCAAAAATGTTCTCAACAAAAATGCTTGTTCCGTCGCACTGTGTCATAAGCGCCATAAACGGCGACTGTATATCAGTAGGAAACCCAGGATAAGGCATCGTCTTAAGCGTGCCGACAGCAGTCAGCTTTTTCGCCGGAAGCAGTATAATTTTTGACTTGTCGGCATGAACCTTGCAGCCTACCTCTTTGAGCACGTTCATCATCGCGCCCATATGAGAGCTGTCGGCATTTTTAAGCACCACGGTTCCTCCGGTAACCGCCGCACAGGCAAGATAGGTTGCCGCAACTATGCGGTCCGGAATTATCGTATGCTCCACCCCATATAATTTATGTACACCGTCAATGACTATCGTATCTCCGCCGGCGCCCGAAATTTTTGCCCCCATTCGGTTTAAAAACCGCTGTAAATCAGCAATTTCCGGCTCACGCGCCGCGTTTTGTATCGTAGTTCTGCCGTCAATCATGCACGCTGCAAGCATAATATTCTCGGTTGCGCCAACACTAGGGAAATCGAGATGAATATATGCCGGCTGAAGATTTTCGGCATGGCAGTGTATAAAGCCATGCGATTCGGTAATTTCAACACCCAACTGCCGCAGCGACTTAAGGTGCAGGTCAATCGGTCGATTACCGATTTCGCAGCCGCCCGGCATCGAAATTTCGGCTTTCCCGAATTTTGAAATTATTGCGCCCAGAAAAATTATTGATGAGCGCATCTGGCGCATCAGTTCTTCCGGAATGGTATAGCTGTGAATTCCATAGGAATCCACCTCAAGACTGTTTTTTTCACGTTTTACCCGACATCCGAGATTTTTCAGAACTTCTATGGTCATATCCACGTCCCGAAGTTTCGGGCAATTATATATAACATTTTTTCCATCACTTAAAATTGCAGCTGCCAAAATCGGAAGCACAGCGTTTTTGGAGCCCTGAACGTAAATTTCACCCTCCATTTTATGCTTTCCGTCTATAACCAGCTTACTCACAGAAACACCCCCTGTTTGGAATACATACTGTATAATATGCATTTCGTACGGTTGTGTTCCTACACGAAACAATTATAGCAAAGCGTAGTTATAAAATCAACTTTTTTTATCAAATTGCTCCAAAAAATTAATGTCCTCTTTTGTCAAATCTGCCTTTTCGAGCATATCGGGTCGTTTTTTCAGAGTGTTCAAAAGTGCCTGCTGCCTTTTCCATATTTCTATATTTTTGTGATGTCCCGATATCAAAACCTCGGGAATTTTAACTCCCATAAATTCCTCCGGACGCGTATACTGCGGATATTCCAAAAGCCCGTTAAAGTGGCTCTCGTTTTGATATGATCCCTCGTTTGCCAGCACTCCCGGAACCATGCGGCTCACCGCGTCAATTACCGCCATTGCGGGAATTTCGCCGCCGGTCAGCACAAAGTCGCCCATCGAAATTTCTTCGTCAACAATCATATCCAGCACGCGCTGATCGACGCCCTCATAGTGACCGCACAAAATAACTATATGGTCATAGTCTGCAAGTCGCAAAGCGGTTTTTTGATTAAACACGCTGCCTTGCGGCGACATATACACCGTGTGCGGCTTATAGTCAAGCCCCTCAGCAACGCTCATATACGCGTCATAAACCGGCTGCGGCGTCATCAGCATTCCGCCTCCGCCCGAATAGGGATAATCGTCGGTTTTGCGGTGCTTGTTCTTTGAAAAATCCCGGATATCGATAAAATTCATTTCAATCAGACCGGCTTTTCGGGCACGTCCGATTATGCTGTCATCCAAAACCGCGCCGAACATATCCGGAAACAAGGTAAGAACGTCAAATTTCATCATTCCTCTTCCAGTCCCTCCGGCACATTTATATAAATTTTCTTGTTTTCTGTGTCAACTTTTGTCAAAACTCCATCAATAATCGGCACAAGCAGATTGTTTCTGCCGCTGCGCTTTATGTCATACACATCGTTTGAGCCGGTGGAAAATATGTCTGTAAGTATTCCGATAAGACTATTATGTTCGTCAAAAACCTCGCAGTCTATCAAGTCGGCGATGTAATAAACTCCCTCTGGAAGCTCGCCGAGCTGCTCTCGCGAAGCCGACAAAACCGCATTTTTGTACTTTTCCGCCTGTTCGATGCTATCTATCTGAGCAAATTTAACAATTATATTATTCTGCTGGTATTTTACGTTTTTTATATCGAGCTTTTCCTCTTTACCGCGCATTTTTGCAAATACATAATCCAACTTTTCAAAATCATGCGGCATGTCCGTCCATGTAACGATTTTGACCTCGCCGCGCAGCCCATGCGTATTGATAATTTTCCCAACTTCTAACGTTTTCACTTTTCTCCTCCATACAGAATCATAAACCTGTGTCATTCCGTGCCGCATACAAAAGCGGCACGGAACAATGCCTGTCCGCCCGTTTCGGGCTCAAAGCGCCGTAAAGTAAAATAAGTGTCGGACGACACTCATTTTATATACTTAAATTATTGAACAATGTTGACAACCACGTGCTTATTTTCCTTGCTTGCAGCTGCCTTTACAACAGTTCTGACCGCTCTTGCAATCTTTCCCTGCTTACCGATAACCTTGCCCATGTCACTTTCGGCAACACGAAGCTCAAGAGTTATTGTATCCTCGCCGGGTATCTCAGTAACCGATACCTCTTCCGGATTTTCTACCAACGCCTTGGCTATAATTTCCAAAACTTCTTTCATAACGCTGTTCTCCTTACATAATACCCTGCTTCTTTAAAAGAGCCTTAACAGTATCTGTAGGCTGGGCACCATTAGCAATCCATTTCTTTGCCATATCTGCGTCAATGTCCACTGTAGCAGGATCCGTCAGTGGATTATATGTTCCGATTTCTTCGATGAATCTGCCGTCTCTGGGGTATCTTGAATCTGCAACTACAACTCTATAAAAAGGAGCCTTTTTTGCACCCATTCTTCTCAGTCTGATTTTTACTGCCATTTCTTTTCACCTCCTAAACCTTACTCATTTGTATATCAAAGTCTTTCGACATTTAATATCTGTTTCCCAGCTTTTTAATTCTTTTGAGCATTTTAGCCTGTTTTCCGCCTGAAAGCTGTTTCATCATCTGCTTCATCTGATCAAACTGCTTCAAAAGCTCGTTTACGTCCTGTACTCGTGTTCCGCTGCCTTTTGCTATCCTTACCTTTCGGCTTGCAGCTATTATCTTTGGATTTTCGCGCTCGGCGGGTGTCATTGATTGAATAATCGCCTCGGTACGGCGCATTTTAGCCTCACTGTCCGACGCGTTGATTTTCTCCATTGCCTTTTTGTCAATTCCGGGCATCATGCCGATAAGCTGCGAAATCGGACCCATTTTTTTAATCTGCTGAAGCTGATTCAAAAAATCCTCGAGGTCAAAGGTCTGACGGCGCATTTTTTGCTCCAGCTCTTTTGCCTGTTGCTCGTCAACCACGTCCTGCGCCCTGTCAATAAGCGTCATAACGTCGCCCATGCCCAGAATACGGCTCGCCATTCTGTCAGGATGAAATGGTTCCAGGTCGGACAACTTTTCGCCGACAGAAGCATACTTTATCGGCTTATGCGTAACCGCCTTTACCGACAACGCCGCACCACCCCTAGTATCGCCGTCCAGTTTTGAAAGAATAACGCCTGTTATTTCGAGCTGCAAATTGAAGTGTTCGGCAACATTCACAGCGTCCTGACCTGTCATTGCATCGACAACAAGCAGAATTTCACTAGGATTTGTTTCCGCTTTGATTTTCTCCAACTCCTCCATCAAAGCTTCATCTATATGCAAACGTCCAGCGGTATCAATGATTACCGGGTCATTTCCGTGCTTTTTGGCATGCTCAATCGCCGCCTTTGCGATATTTACTGGATTCTCGTCAGTACCCATCGAAAATACCGAAACGCCTATCTGGTCGCCCAAAACCTGCAGTTGCTTTACCGCAGCCGGCCTGTAGACATCGCATGCAACCAAAAGCGGACGCTTATCCATTTGTTTTCTTAGTGCAAGCGCAAGCTTTCCGGCAGCGGTTGTTTTACCGGCGCCCTGCAGACCGCACAGCATAAACACCGATGGTGGATTTTTTGCAAATTCAAGTCTTTCGTGTTCTGAGCCCATAAGCTCAACCAACTCGTCACGAACAATTTTTATTATGTTCTGCGATGGAGTCAGGCTTTCAAGCACCTCCGTGCCCATGGCCTTTTCGGACACCTTTTTTACGAAATCCTTTACTACCTTAAAGTTGACATCGGCCTCCAAAAGCGCAAGCTTTACCTCACGCATTGCGTCCTTTACATCCTTTTCGGTAATTTTCCCCTTACCCTTAAGCCTTTTAAACACTCCGCCAAGTTTTTCACCAAGATTTTCAAATGCCAAAACTCTCACCACCTTTAAAGTTGCTTTACAATTTCATCAAGACTGCCGAGAAGCCGTGCGGTGCTGCCATTCTGCGGCATTTTTGCAATAATCTCGCTCATATCATCTGCAGTTTTGCGAATCGACAAAAATTTTTCGGCAAGCCCGAGCTTCTCTTCAAATTCGATAAGATGCAGCTCACCTTTTTTTATAAAATCGCGCACACCCTGTCTTGAAATGTCCATTTCTTCGGCAATTTCCGCCAAAGACAAATCCTGATTATAATAGCCGTTCAGCGCCTCAATCTGCTTTTGAGTAAGAAGTTCACCGTAAAAATCCATCAAAACGCTGACCGATAAATCTTTTGTCATATCATCACCACTTCAAAGTGTAAAACAAAAATACTTTACACTCATGCTATTATACATTACCTTTTCCGTTTTGTCAATAGTTTATTACGTTTTTTTATAATGGGGGACCTTTTTTTACTGTTTGAACAAACGGGAGCAGTTCAATGTTTCGTGCGGTTTCTTTTTTTCGGCAAATAAATATTTTGTTAAATTTAAATGAAAAACCGCGTTTTTTAAGATATATCAATTCTTGTCATCATCTCTTTGTGCGCCGGCATGATGTACCAGCATAACCGTTGCGCCCATATAAATCCCGCTGACAAAGTGTGTCACAAGCTCTATATTCTTCTTACCAACATTTACTGATGAAACATCTGTCCTAACACCGAAATAACCGCCGGTGAGCAAATCGACCGGCAGTAAAACGCACGCATGAGACTTGTATGAAAAAGGACGGCAGGACAGTACAAAATATATGAGATTTTTCAGTACGCTTCCTTTTGTAATATCGTTATAATTCTTTAACCCCCGAATATTGGAACATTCTGCGGAGATTTTTCCGCTTGATGATAAAAAATAAGCAAGCAGCGGCACGTTTTCCGCTGCTTATCCTAAATGTCTGTCTTGCCGTTGTTCGTCATTCTCAGATTCCGTCGTACAAACCTTCATCACATAGCTTTTTGATTGCTTTCTGAACCTCCTGCTTGTCCTCGCGGTAGGTTATGCCGTACCATTTGTCTCTGTTTGAATAGGTCTTTACCGTAGCCGCACCGCTTTTTATAAGCCTGTCGACAACTGTCGGTATTAGACACTCATCATTCTGCAAATCCGCCGTTTTTATAAAACTGTCAAATTCTTTTTCAAGTTCCGCAAACAGTGCAGGTGTAAAACCCCACAGATTCATCGAAACCTTTGTATCACGCGGAAGCTGAATCCATGTTTCGCCGTCTTCGGTATACTTTCCATCGGAGTTAATTTTTTTTCTTTCAATAATATCCTTTAAGTATCCTTTTTCAATCTCGCAGCAGCCCCTTGCAACTGTTCCGTTCACAGAAAGAGTCTTTTCAAGGTCATAGCTGACCATGCAGAAATCAAAATCCTTTGCATTCTCAAGATGTTTTTTTATGTCAAAAAATGCGTTTGCGCCGTAATAATCGTCTGCGTTGATTACCGCAAACGGTTCCTTCACGGTGTCCTTGCAGCAAAGAATTGCGTGTGTTGTACCCCACGGCTTTTTTCTGCCTTCCGGCAGTGAGGAAACATCTTGCATAACATATTCGACATCTATCATTTTTTCAATTCGTTTGCCTACAAATTCCTTAAAGTCCTTTTCTATTGCTTCCTTGATTATGAATACTACCTTACTGAACCCCGCCTTTTTTGCGTCAAAAACGGAAAAATCCAGCAAAGCCTCTCCTTTGGGGCCGATTGGCTCCATTTGTTTTAGCCCACCGAAACGGCTTCCCATTCCTGCCGCCATCACCACTAAAGTTGTGTTCATAAAATTTCCCTCCATTTATATAGATATTTTCATTATAAATGTATATCGCCCGAATGTCAACCTATAAAATTTTTACCGCCGGAATCTGTAGCAAAATTACCGTTCCGAATAATACTTTTCACTTTTTTTCATATACTGTAACGTATATATTTTATAGCAGGAATTTTCCGGGTAAATTTTTTTTGATTTTTTTTTAAAAAAAGCTTGACAAAATCCGTTCGTACTGCTATAATAATTTTTGTTGTCACTCCAGTGATGACATATGGGAGTATAGCTCAGCTGGGAGAGCGTCTGCCTTACAAGCAGGATGTCACAGGTTCGAGCCCTGTTACTCCCACCATTCAACTTAATATGGCCCGGTAGTTCAGTTGGTTAGAACGCTAGCCTGTCACGCTAGAGGTCGTGGGTTCGAACCCCATCCGGGTCGCCAGCTTTTTTAAGCGGCATAGACGCCTCTGTAGCTCAGTCGGTAGAGCAAGGGACTGAAAATCCCTGTGTCGGTGGTTCGATTCCACCCGGAGGCACCACTATAAAATGCGGGAGTGGCTCAGTGGTAGAGCGTCACCTTGCCAAGGTGAACGTCGCGAGTTCGAATCTCGTCTTCCGCTCCATTTTTACAAAAGACGCATTTTTTATAAATTTGCGTCTTTTACTTAATACGGCACCATAGCCAAGTGGTAAGGCAGAGGTCTGCAACACCTTTATGCCCCAGTTCAAATCTGGGTGGTGCCTCCAAAGCAAAATTGACAGGTTTTGACAGAAACCTGTCGATTTTTTTAGAAATGGAAAATAGTAAAGAAATGTGGAATTTTATTATATCAAGTTATTAGACTAATGAGTTTTACTCATTGGGGGCAGTGAAGCAAAAGCGCTTGAAGAAACAGTTCTTACGAGGTGGTTTTATGTACATATCGGAGAAATTTAAAACTGAATTAAAATATTCTTGCGATGTATTAGTGTGTGGTGGTGGTATTGCCGGAATTGCCGCAGCTATAAGTTCTGCAAGAAGTGGAAAGAGTGTAATTTTAACAGAACGACAGTTTATGCTTGGAGGGCTTGCAACCGCCGGACTTGTTACGATATATTTGCCTTTATGTGACGGTATGGGACATCAGGTGTCTTTCGGACTCGCAGAGGAATTGTTGAAGCTTTCGATTTCGCATTGGCATAACAATGAAAAAGGGTATTCTAATTGGATAGAAAAAACAGATATAAAAAACAATAAAAAAACTCCTCGTTATGAGGTTGAATTCAATCCTCAGCTTTTTGCTATTTCATCAGAACAATTGCTTTTAAAAGAAAATGTTAAGATACTTTATGGTACTACCGCTGTTGCAACATCTGTTGAAAATGATAAAATTAAAGCAGTCATATTTGAGAACAAATCAGGTAGATTTGGAATTACGGCAAAAACTTTTATTGATGCCACAGGTGATGCGGATTTGGGCAAATTCTCTGATACACCAACTGAAACATTTAAACAAGGGAATGTTCTTGCGGCTTGGTATTATTCGAATAAAAATGACGGATATGACCTTAAAATGCTTGGGTTTGCAGATGTTCCTGATTCGAAAAAAACAGAAGATAACAAAGTTGAGTTGCTTTCCAATAAGCGTTATACCGGGCTTGATGGAGAGGAAATTTCAAATATGATGATTTTCTCACACAGTAGTACTATGAATGATTTTCTTAAACAGAAAGAAAGTACACCCAACCTTCAACTTACTACGATTGCAACAATCCCTCAGCTTAGAATGACTCGTAGAGTCAGTGGTGAATACACACTTGATGATAATGAAATGTATAAATACTTTGAAGATTCAGTGGGTTTGGTTTCTGATTGGCGAAAACGAGGCCCTGTGTATGAAGTGCCGTTTCGTACACTTTATAATTCGAACACAAAGAATTTATTGTTTGCGGGAAGAATAACATCTGTAACAGATTCTATGTGGGATATTATGCGTGTCATTCCTTGTTGTGCTGTAACTGGAGAAGCAGCAGGAATTGCCGCATCAATGTGTGATGATATGACAAAACTTGATGTTTTAAAACTTCAAACAGTACTAAAGCATCGTGGTGTTAAAATGCATTACAACAGCAATTCTGAAAGTTAGTCATAAGTTGTGTAAAAGATAAAATTCAAAAATGATGTGACATCCATTTCGTCCACGAGAAACATATCGGAGTAAAGTTCGCTTTGCTCCGTTTTTAATTGCAAAAAATTTCCAATCATTCTGAATTTTTTTTCGTACAGTTTTATTTGCTTTGCAGCTCCTCGATTTTTCTGACTATAAGCCGCGCGTTTTCTCCCTGTACTCCTTGTCCGGATGCAGCCCGTCGCTTGTTATACCGTCGCCGAAGCACACGTATTTTTTGTTCTTCAAAATATTCATATCTATTTTTCCTACCCTTTGGTGATTTTTATCTTTTCGGTATAACATATATATAAGTCAAAATCAAGATTGGCGGATAGATATCCGATAACTGCGGCTTCTTTTTACACATCAAATGCCTCAACGGTGCTTAACTCATACACAGCAACTTCAAGCAGCAAATTAATTTCACCTTCGACAAATCTTGCGCAAACCTGAATCGACACCAATCCCCCATCAGCACAGAGTTTTACGAGCTTTCTATACTTTATATACTAGTTGTCCCACACAAAAGTCATAAATTTATAGTCGCTCTCACACAGCTTTTTCTGCTCCATTTTCAACACTCCGCTTGGCCTATAATTACAGATTATATTTGGTCTATCACAGTATACCTCGTTTGTCATCATCCTTAATATTGACTTATGCAATTTAATGTGATAGGATAAAAAGGTTGGATTGGTGCTGAAGCTTTAAATCTATAGCATTTTTATTTGCAGGAGGTAATAGACTTGGATAATTCAAAAGAAAAAATACAGGAAAATAAAATGGGCGTGATGAGCATTAACAAGCTGCTTGTAACAATGTCGCTTCCGCTTATGCTTTCAATGTTCATTCAAGCAATGTACAATGTCGTAGACAGTATTTTTGTCGCAAAATATGCCCAGGAAGCACTGACTGCGGTTTCGCTCACCTTTCCTATTCAGAGCCTTATGATAGCTCTTGCCTGCGGTATGGGCGTGGGTATAAATTCTCTGCTTTCGCGCAGGCTGGGCGAAAAAAAATTCGACGAAGCAAACCGCACGGCAACAAACGGCATTTTTCTCGGAATTATAGTCACTCTCATCTTTTCTATAGCCGGATTTTTGCTGTCCTTTGTCTTTTTCGGCTTTTTCACCAAGGATGAAACAACGATAAAAATGGGCAAAATATATATGATTATATGCACGCTGTTTTCTCTGGGGGTGTTTATGCAGATAATTTTTGAGAGGCTTTTGCAGTCTACCGGAAAAACCTTTTACATCATGTTTTCGCAGGGGGTAGGCGCAATAACAAACATCATTCTTGATCCTATTTTTATTTTCGGACTGTTCGGCTGTCCACAAATGGGCATAGCCGGTGCTGCGTTTGCAACAGTTGCCGGTCAGTGGCTCGCAATGCTTATTGGGCTCATTTTTAATATAAAGAAAAACCGCGAGATAAATCTGTCATTTAGGGGGTTTTCTCCAAGCGGCAGAATTTTAAAGGAAATCGGGCGCATTGCAGTGCCGTCTTTCATCATGCAGTCGCTTCTGAGCATAACAACAATGTTTATGAACAAAATTCTTGCAGACGACATTGCAATTTCGGTTTACGGAGTATATTTCAAGCTTCAAAGCTTCATTTTCATGCCGGTTTTCGGCCTTACAAACGCGATGATTCCAATAGTTGCGTACAACTACGGTGCGCGCAAAAAACTGCGCATTACAAAAACAATTCGCCTTGCAGTTATAATAACTACCGTTATTATGGCTGTCGGAACTGTTTTGTTTAACGTATATCCGCAGTTGTTGCTCGAGTTGTTCAGCGCCAACGACAAGATGCTAATGCTTGGCGTACCTGCTCTTAAAATAATCAGCATATGCTTTGTCGTAACCGGCTTTTCCATCATCATCTGCTCGGTATTTCAAGCACTTAACGAGGCTTTTACCAGCATGGTAATTTCCATCCTGCGCCAGTTGTTTTTTGTTCTGCCCGCAGCATTTCTTTTAAAACACTTTTTCGGTTTTCCTGCAGTATGGTTTTCAATTCCCATTGCGGAATTTATTGCATGCTTTATATGCATAATAAAATACAAACACCTTTACGACAGCAAAATCAAACTGCTGTAGGGCAGGCTTTCCACTACAAAAATCAGGCCTTTGAAGTGTTTTTTTAAAGTGTATTGACAACAGGAAAAAAATAATATATAATGTCAGCATTCGGTGTGCTGACATTTTTTTGAGAGGAAGATTTAAAAATGGCATACTCAAACAACGTCCGAATTGAGGACGATTTGACAAAAAAAATCATTGATGTTGCAACCAAAATTGCATATGACGACGGTGTTGGCGAGGTTACCGTAAAGCGCATTCTTGACGAAATGGGCGTTACCAACCGCGTGTTCTATAACCGCTTTTCAAACATAAACGAAGTAATACTTATAATATACAATGACATTGTCGACAAAATCAGGCATTGTCTTGACACTGCCTACACCGCATGCACTGACTATTACGAATACGTTATAAATCTCGGCGTTGCCGTTTTGAAAAAGACATATGAAAACAAGTTGCATTTCAGTCAGTATATGTTTGAATATGATTCATACATGAGCGAAAACCGCCGTTGGTGGATGAAACATATCGAAGTTTTAATTCAATACGGAGTTGAAAAAGGCTATTTTATACCGGTTAATGCGGAATCCATGGCTTATTCGGTATGGTGCTTCTGCCGCGGCTTCAATGCGGATGCCATCGGCGGCGGACTTTTGCCCGATGAGGCAGAAAAGCGCTTTCGTGTGGGATTTTCTAGCCTTGTGCGGGGAATGAAGCCGGATCAAGTATAAAAATACACATTTCTGCAATGTGAAAAGCTCAGACTAAGGAGATAATTATGAGTTTTAAAATTATCGGTACCGGCAGCTGTCTGCCGGAAAAAATTGTTACAAATGATGACCTTGCCAATATGGTTGAAACTTCGGACGAATGGATTGTCCAGCGTGTCGGGGTAAAGCAACGCCATGTTGCTGTCAGCGAAACAGCGGCAGATCTTGCGCTTGGCGCAGCGCTTTCTGCACTAGAAAACAGCGGAACCAAACCGGACGAGCTTGATCTTATTATAGCGGCGACCATTTCAGGCGATGACATTTGCCCAACAGTTGCCGGAAGTGTCCAAAGCCGTCTCGGCGCATCGTGCCCGGCATTTGACATAAGCTCAGCGTGCAGCGGATTTATATTTGCTCTCGATACAGCGGCAGGATTTTTTGCACGCGGCATGGTAAAAAAGGCGCTTGTTATCGGTGCCGAACGAATAAGCAAACTAATTGACTGGTCCGACCGCTCAACCTGTGTCATTTTCGGTGACGGTGCCGGCGCGGCAGTGCTCGAGTCAGGCGGCGGATATCTTAACTCAAAACTTGTCACAAAAGGCGGTGACGATGTAATTCACATCCCGTCAAGCCACGGTTCTTCGCCGTTTTTCAAAAAGGAGCTTTTGTCGCCGTTTATCTTCATGAACGGTCAGGAAACCTTCAAATTTGCAGTCAACACCATGACCTGCGACATAAAAGACGTGGTATCCGGTGCAGGAATGACTCTTGACGACGTGGCATACATTGTGCCACACCAGGCAAACATAAGAATCATCCAGTTTGCAAGCAAAAAGCTGAAGCAGCCAAAAGAAAAATTCTTCACTAATTTAGACAAATACGGAAACACTTCCTCCGCCAGCGTGCCGATTGCACTTGACGAGCTTAACAGAAGCGGAAAACTAAACCGCGGTGACATAATTGTTCTTTCAGCCTTTGGAGGCGGACTTTCAAGCGGGACCTGTCTTATCAGGTGGTAAGTTTAAATATATTTTTCAGGAGGTACACTAATATGACATTAGACAAAGTAAAGGAATTACTGGCAGATCATCTTGATATCGATGAAGAAACAATCACAGAGGACACAACCTTTGAGGATCTTGATGTAGATTCACTTGACACGGTAGAAATTCTTATGGAAATGGAAGACGAATTCGGCATTGAAATCAAATTTGACGAGGTTGGCAAATCTGTAGGCGAGCTTGTAAACTACATCGACGCAAAAAAGGAGTAAGCAATGATACAATCTCAGCTTTGTGACATTATCGGTATACAATACCCGATTTTTCAAGGCGGAATGGCGCATATCGCCGACGGCAAACTTGCAGCGTCAGTATCAAACGCGGGCGGACTTGGCATAATCTCCGCAATGAGTTATGACGCAGCTTACTTAAAGCAACAGATTAGCATTGCAAAGGGACTGACCGACAATCCGTTCGGCGTAAACGTCATGCTGATGAGTCCGTACACCGATGAGGTAGCGCAGCTTTTGGCTGATGAAAAAATTCCGGTTGTGACAACCGGTGCCGGTAACCCGTCAAAATATATGAAGCTTTGGAACGATGCCGGAATAAAGGTTATTCCCGTTGTTGCATCGGTCGCTATGGCTAAGCTTGTCGCTCGTCTTGGTGCTTGCGCGGTCATCGCTGAGGGCGGCGAATCTGGCGGTCATGTCGGAGATCTTACGACCATGGTGCTTGTTCCCGAGGTCTGTGATGCGGTAAGCATCCCTGTCATCGCGGCAGGCGGCATAGGTGACGGCAGAGGAATTGCCGCTTCCTTTATGCTGGGTGCCTGCGGCGTTCAAGTAGGCACAAGATTTTTGGTTGCCACCGAATGCGGCGTTCATCAAAACTACAAACAAAGAATTCTAAAGGCAAACGACATTTCCACAATCGTTACCGGAAAGCGCCTGGGGCATCCGGTGCGCAGCATAAAAACTCCGTTTTCACGCAAATATGCAAAGGCGGAATATTCCTCTATTTCTGACGAAGACTTAGAGCATCTTGCGGTCGGAGCGCTGCGCCTTGCTGCCAAAGAGGGCGATGAGGAAAACGGCTGTTTTCTTGCAGGTCAAATTGCCGGAATGATTACTAAGGAGCAGACCTGTTCCGAAATCATCACAGAAATGTTCGAGCAAGCCGAAAATGTATTGAATGGAGCAAAAAGATGGGTAAAATAGCATTTGTTTTTTCAGGTCAGGGCGCGCAATACCCCGGCATGGGTGAATCTCTGTATAAAATAAGCCATGCCGCAAAAGAGCTTTATGATAATGCCGAAAAACTTCGTCCCGGCACAATGGCGCAGTCTTTTTCCGGCACAAAAGAAGATCTTATGCAGACAAAAAACACGCAGCCGTGCCTGTATCTTGTCGACCTTTGCGCAGCTCTTGCGCTTAACGAGCGCGGAATTTTTGCAGACATGGCGACCGGTTTTTCGCTCGGCGAGATTGCAGCGCTTGGATATTCCGGAGCATACACTCCAGAAATAGGCTTTGAAATCGTTACAAAACGCGGCGAATGTATGCAGCGTGCTGGTGAAACTGCAGACACCGCAATGGCGGCAGTCCTCAAACTGGACAGTGAAACTATAGAAAAAGTCTGTTCGGAATTTGAGCATGTCTATCCGGTAAACTACAATTCTGATGGGCAGACGGTTGTTTCGGGGCTTAAATCGGAACTTGCGCAGTTTAAAGAAAAAATCTCTCAGTATCCCTGCAGAGTAATCGATCTTGCGGTCAGTGCAGCATTTCATTCGCCGTTCATGGAATCCGCATCAAAAGAATTTGCTGACTACCTGAAAAACATTTGCACCGAGCCGCCGAAAATTCCGGTTTATGCAAACATGACCGCACACCCCTATCCTGACAATGTTACGGAGCTTTTGCCGCAACAAATTACAAAACCTGTACAGTGGGTCCGCACAATCCGAAATATGATTGACGCGGGCGTTACAACCTTTATAGAAGTAGGTGCCGGAAAAACCCTTTGCGGTCTTATCAAAAAAATTTCAAAAGACTCAAAGATTTATAACGTCGAAGACGCGGAATCACTTGAAAAAACAGTTGAGGCGGTGATGAAAAATGCTTAAAGGAAAAACGGCAATAATCACCGGCGCGTCACGCGGAATCGGAAGGGCGATTGCCATTAAGCTTGCAGAAAACGGCGCGGATGTTGCGCTTTTGTACTGCGGAAATGCCATAAAGGCAGAAGAAACCGCAGTCCAGGCAGCACAATTTCAAGTATACTCAAAGGCGTACAGGTGCAATGTTTCGAACTTTTCGGAATGTGAGAGTATAGTGAAGCAGATAATAGGTGATTTCGGCAAAATTGATATATTGGTCAACAATGCCGGAATAACGCGCGATATGCTTTTGCTTCAAATGAAAGATGACGACTTCGGTGCGGTTATCGACACCAATTTAAAGGGGGCATTCAACATGATAAAGCAGTGCTACCGCCCGTTTATTAAGCAGAAACACGGCAAAATTATAAACATCAGCTCTGTTTCGGGCCTTATGGGCAATGCCGGTCAGGCAAACTATTCCGCATCAAAAGCAGGCATAATCGGGCTGACAAAATCTGTTGCAAAGGAGCTTGCCTCGCGCGGAATCTGCTGCAATGCCATAGCACCCGGCTTTGTTGAAACCGACATGACAGCGGACTTTAGGGACAATGCGGACATTATCTCCTCAATACCCATGAAACGCATGGCAAAACCGGAGGAAATAGCAAATCTTGCGGCATTTCTTGCAGACGACACATCAGATTACATTACCGGCGAGGTTATCCGCATTGACGGCGGACTTGCCATGTAGATTGGAGTTTATATAATGAAAAAAGTAGTAGTTACGGGAATGGGTGCAATAACCCCCCTCGGCAATGACGTAAATACATTTTGGAATTCCATTGTCGAAGGCAAAAACGGCATTTCGGAAATCACACACTTCGATCCGTCCGAATTTGATGCAAGGCTTGCGGGTGAGGTAAAAGGCTTTGATCCGCTTTTGTATATGGAAAAAAGCGACGTCCGAAAAACCGACCTTTTTGTGCAGTATGCGCTCGGCGCAGCGGCTCAGGCGATGTCGGATAGTAACATCATCGGCAATATTGCCCCAGAAAAACTCGGCGTTTATTTTGGTTCGGGAATCGGTGGTTTCAACACCTTTATGCAGGAGCATGACAAACTGAAAGAGCGCGGTCCGAAGCGTGTTTCACCTATGTTCATTCCAAAAATGATTTCAAATATCGCAGCAGGCAACATTGCGATAAAGTTTAAGGCAGAGGGACCGTGCCTTTCTATCACGACGGCGTGCGCAACCGGTTCAAACTGTATCGGCGAGGCATACCGTGCCATTGCCGGCGGATATGCCGACGCAATCATCGCCGGTGGAAGCGAGGCTTCAATAACTCCGCTTGCGGTTGCAGGTTTTATAAACTGCATGGCGCTTTCGGAAAGCAACGACCCATGCAGCGCTTCAATTCCTTTTGACAAATGCAGAAGCGGCTTTGTCATGGGTGAGGGCGCAGGCGCGCTTATTATTGAAGAATATGAACATGCCAAAAAGCGCGGCGCAAAAATTTACTGCGAAATTTCGGGCTATGGCAGCACCTGCGACGCCTATCATGTCACAGCTCCCGAACCAGAAGCCAGCAGCGCAGCAAGAGCAATTTATGATGCCGCCGCAAAGGAATCCATTGCCGATATGAGCAAAGTATATATTAACGCTCACGGAACCGGAACACCTCTTAATGACAAAACGGAAACTCTGGCGCTCAAAAAAGCCTACGGCGAGGACGCTTATAAACTTCACATAAGTTCAACAAAATCCATGACCGGTCATATGCTCGGCGCAGCAGGCGCAGTTGAAGCCATAGCGTCAATTATGGCGCTGAACACCGGCATAATTCCGCCTACAATTAACCTTAAAGAGCCGGATCCCGAATGTGATCTGGATTATACCCCCAACAAGGCGGTAAAGGCAGACCTCGACATGGCTCTGTCGATTTCTCTCGGTTTCGGTGGTCACAACGCATGCGTCGCTTTCAAGAAGGAGAAGGCAAATGAATAAGGACGAAATAATGAAAATTATTCCGCACAGGGATAATATGCTTCTTATCGATTCGGTTGAACTTGCAGACGGCAAGGCGCACGGCAAAAAGCTTATCACCGGCGATGAATGGTTTTTGAAAGGTCACTTTCCGCAAAATCCGGTTGTGCCTGGCGTAATTCTTTGTGAAATTCTGGCACAGTCCACCTGCGTCTGCCTAAACAGCGGAGTTTCGAACGGCAAGCTACCGTTTTTTTCGGGGATCAACAAGGTCAAATTCAAGCACCCCGTAAAACCGGGAGATTTGTTTGAAACCGAGTGCGAAATAATAAAAACCATGGGACCGTTTTATTTTGCAAAGGGCAAGGGCACAGTAAACGGCACAGTTTGCGTGACCGCCGAATTTTCCTTTGCGCTTGTTGATGAAAAATAATCCGAAGAAAGGTGTATACAAATGATTTTTGACAAATTGTTTAAACGCACAAAGCCGGAACAAGAAAAGCTCGTCTGCAAAAAATGCGGCTCCGAAACAGTGCTTTCGGAGATTGTCGCAAACAACATGATATGCCCGTACTGCGGCGCATATATGCGCATGAGCGCGCGAAGCCGAATCGAGCTTGTCGCAGATACGGACAGCTTTTGCGAAATGTACTCGGAACTTTCAAGCCAAAATCTTATAGACTTCCCCGACTATGACGAAAAGCTGAAAAAAGCCGAAGCTCAAAGTGGCGAAAAGGATGCCGTTGTTTGCGGTACGTGCAGCATTGGCGGCACAAAAACGGCAATTTTTGTTATGGATTCCGGATTTATGATGGGAAGTATGGGGACAGTTGTCGGCGAAAAAATTACAAGAATTTTTGAATACGCCGCCGAAAACCGCTTGCCGGTCATCGGCTTTACCACATCGGGTGGCGCAAGAATGCAGGAGGGCATATTTTCGCTTATGCAGATGGCGAAAGTCAGTGGAAGTGTAAAGTTGCACAGTGACGCAGGACTTTTGTACATTGCCGTCCTGACCGACCCAACAACAGGCGGTGTGACAGCCAGCTTTGCTATGGAAGCGGACATAACCATTGCAGAGCCAAAGGCTCTCATCGGATTTGCCGGCGCAAGAGTTATCGAACAGACCACCGGCGAAAAGCTACCTCAAGGTTTTCAGAGGTCGGAATTTCAGCTTGAACACGGCTTTGTTGATATGATTGCCGAAAGACCTCAGATAAAAAACATTCTTGCGAACCTTCTTAAAATGCACGAGGTGAGATTATGAAAGCTTATGACAGAGTAACAAACGCCAGAAAAAGTGCGCGTCCCTTGGGAGGGCACTACATTTCTGCCGTCACCGACGGATTTATTGAACTGCACGGCGACAGACGTTTTGCAGATGACGCAGCCATAATCGGCGGAATCGGTATGTTGGGTGATGTGCCGGTTACGGTCATCGCGATGGAACGTGGCAACACCATCGAGGACAGAATGAAGCGGCACTTCGGCTGCCCTAGTCCTGAAGGATACCGCAAGGCCCTGCGGCTTATGAAACAGGCTGAAAAATTCAAAAGACCGGTTATTTGCTTTATCGGCAGCTCGGGTGCTTACTGCGGAATAGATGCCGAAAAGCGCGGTCAAGGGCAGGCAATTGCAGAAAATCTCATGGAAATGATGACACTTAAAACCCCGATAATTTCTGTTGTTGTCGGCGAAGGCGGCAGCGGCGGAGCGCTTGCTCTAGGCGTTGCGGACGAGGTTATAATGCTTGAAAATGCGGTATATTCGGTAATTTCTCCTGAAGGCTGCGCAAGCATACTCTGGAAGGACGCGTCCCATGCGCCCGAAGCGGCGGAAGCATTACGGCTGACCGCTCACGATCTTAAAGATTTTGGCATAATCGACAAGATTGTTGTCGAAACCGATCGTTCTCAAGAGCAGATAGACAGCGCACTCAAATTTGAGCTTATTCAAGATATAAAAAATTTGCTGTCCCTTTCCTGCAGCGATATGCTTAAAAAACGCTACGAAAAATTTAGAAAAATCGGTGCATAAAAAATTCCTGCGGCGCGTGCGTCACAGGAATTTTTTTATGCCCTCAAGTGCGAGCAGCTTCTTTTTTATCTAAATTCCTGACGAATAGCCGCCGATTTCGCCGTTTTCGTTTATAACGCGATGGCAGGGTATGATAATAGGAATACGGTTTTTTCCGTTTGCTTTGCCTACAGCACGGTACGCGTTCGGACTGCCTGACATTTCGGCAAGCTGTTTATACGATATGACCGTTCCATACTGAATTTTGCAAAGCGCGTTCCACACGCGTTTTTGAAATTTGCTTCCCTCTATTTTGAGCGGAACACAAAATTCTTTGCGCTCTCCGTCAAAATATTCCTTAAGCTGCCGCACACAGTTCGAAAGAACATTCGTTTTGCCGATATTTTCGCACTTTTCAAAGGCTATTTCCGTAATATATTCTCCGTCCGAAAAAACTGCGACAGATCCGACCGGCGAATCAATGCACACCGAATAAATCATTTTCACCCACCTCCGTTTATTCTATCATACCATGCTTTTTATTGCATGTCCATCAAAAATTTTCAGAACATTATGTAAACCTGTTTCATAAAATATTATGTAAGCTGAAATAGCTTGCAAATGTTAAGGAAGGGTTGATATTATGAATGATTGCCATTGCGCTAAGCAACATTTCACTAAGGAAAACGAAAACAACGTAATAAACAACGAGGCTGCACAAAGCTCTGCCGCGGCAGCCTGCGCGCGTTCGCAGCGTGGATTTGAACCGCCGAAATGCTCTGCCGATATATCGGAGGGTCTGTTTGAAAACGATCTTGGACTGTTTTTTAAGTCAAGTAGCAGAAATGCGGAATTTTCGGTACGTGACGATGTATACTGTGTTCTCGAAAATCCAAAAAATTCGGGTGTGACGATTTTTTTAAGCGAGGTTTTCCTTGCAAGTCTGTCGGGAACGACGCTTCATGCAAGAGGTTTTATCACCAAGGACACCTGCCAAATCGAGGATTGCTGCAAAAAGATAAGCACTGAAACTTGTCTTTTCTGCGGACGTCCGAAGGGCAAAATCTACCTTTGCAAAAAGCTGAGCGAGCATAGTGCAAGACCTACTGATGTTTGCTTTGACGTACCTGCCTATGACACGCACACAGAATATACCGAGGGTCGGATTGCCCTAAAGTCCGGTGAAGCCTTTGTTCTTAAGGTGACGCCCAGCACCTCATGTGGCGGTGCGGCACGCGGTGCTTTTGCTTTTGCTTGGTGGGAAATCCCCCACAAAGACAATGACTGTCCTTGTCATCGGGAATAAAGTGCAGATATAAAAAACATCTGCCTGTATACCTTTTTGCATACTTGGGACAAATCAAAAGCGAGGCTCTGCCTCGCTTTTAATTATGATAGTCCTCATGCCACATATCTATTTTTCAAACCGATATCCTGCGCCCCAGACCGTAGTTATATACTCGGGACGTGCAGGATTTTTTTCAATTTTTTCGCGGATCCGCGCAATATGCACCGTTACGGTGCTTGCATCGGAAAGCGCATCAAACCCCCACACTCGCTCAAACAAATCCTCCTTGCTGTAAACTCTGTTCGGATTTTTCATCAAAAAGAGCAGCAGGTCAAACTCTTTTTGTTTCAGCATAATTTCCTCACAATCCACATACACGCGCCGTTCCGCCTCATTTACCGAAATTCCGCGCACCGTTATGACAGAGCTTTTTTGTGATGCCGAAAGTTTTTCATATGTCTTCAGATGACTTTTTACCCTTACCAGAAGCTCGCCCATACCGAACGGCTTTGTTATGTAATCGTCCGCACCGCTGTTCAAGCCCTTTATCTTTGCAACCTCTTCGTCTTTGGCCGAAATGATTATAACAGGAATCTTTTTCGATTCGCCGATTTTGCCCAAAATTTCAAAACCGTCCGGCTTGGGAATCATAATATCAAGAATCACGAGGTCAATTCCGCCGTCATTATATCGCGCAAGACCTCTTTCGCCGTCATAGCAGACCTCCACCGCATAACCGCTCATTTCAAGATAGTCCTTTTCTATCTCGGCGATACTTTCGTCGTCCTCAATTATCAGAATTTTTTTCATAGAGTACCTCCTTGCCTTTTACTTTTTTGAGCGAAATCAAAATCGATGTTCCTTCGCCGGACTTGCTCACTGCCCAGATTCTGCCGTCCATGTTTTCTATAATCTGCTTTGAAATTGCAAGTCCGAGTCCGCTTGAACCATTAATCTGCCGCGATTTTTCGCAGCGGTAGAATCTGTCGAATATTTTTGAAATATCCTCATCGTCAATCCCGATGCCATTGTCCATCACTTCGATTATAACACTTGATGCGTTTTCGCGCAATATAAGCTGCACCTCACCGCTACTCGAAGAAATATATTTCAGCGCATTTGTTACAATGTTTCCCATAACTCTGTCCATCTGCTGAACATCTACCCTTACATTATACATATCCTTTACCTTACTGACAAAGCTGATTTTTTTGTTCTCCCTTGCAAATACAGGCCGCATATCTTCCGCAAATGCCGCCAGATATGCCGCAATATCTATGTCAAGGAGCTTAAACTCCACCTGGTTCAAATCAAGTTTGGAATACAGCAACAGATCGCTTATCATAGTGTTTATTAGCTCGGTTTTTTCAAGCGATTTTTTTACATATATACCCCGTTTTTCTTCGGTATCCGCAACACCGTCCAAAATTCCCTCAAGATAGCCCTTAAGCGCCGTTATCGGTGTACGCAGGTCGTGCGATACACTTGAAATTAGGAATTTTCGGTTTTCCGACGCTTTTTTATTCATATAGACCTCTTCCTTCAGGCGGATTCTCAGGCTTTCTATTTCCTTTGCCAGACGATTTATTTCGTCGCTGCCGGCGTCGGGAATGTTTATATCCAGTTCGCCGCAGGCAAGCCTGTGCGTCTGATTTTTCAGCTCAGTCAGCGGCGCGGCAATTTCGTTTTCATTCTTTTTCTGCACTACGGCTAGCACAATCAGATAGACCGAAAAAAAGACTGCCGCAGCATAGGCGGTAAGAATTTTGTTTACGCGCAAAATATCCATCTTCGGCGTCAGTTGGACTAGCTTCGTTCCGTCGGAAAATTCATGCTGCGTCACAGTGTATGACGCCTTTCCGCGCGAAAATTCGTCCTCACCCGCCTCAATACTCAAAAGTAGATTTTGCTGCTCGGTCGGCGAAAGCTCCGCGCTCGAATAGGTTACCTTTCCTCCGTATATCACGGCAGAGTCGGATGTTAGGCGGTTGCCTTTTACCGGGATATCTCGGATTGCAAGGAATGCACCGGTTGTGCAGACCAAAACGAGCGCCGAAATTACAAGCGATATAAAAAGTATAAAAATCCCCTGAAAAAACAGTCTTTTTTTCATAGCGCTTCTCCCAAAAATCAGATTTCCTTTGTCTCAAAAACCATATATCCCGCCGAAAACAGCATTATGCACCAGCCGGCTGACACAAGCAACATCCGCAGTAGCTTTGCAAAGCCTATAAGCGGCGCATATACCAAAACGTACATGCTGAGTCCCGAAGTGAAAAAAAATGTGGAATATGCCGGATAAATCACCTCAAAGGTTTTGAACACCATGAAAACGATGAAGCAGAGCATAAACGACATTCCGCTGCCCTTTGCTATGTTGCACACCAGCGCCGCCATAAGACAGACCGCACACAGCGGAACAGCCGAAACAATATATGCCGCAAAAATGCGCAGAACCTTAAACTCGGTATGGCCTATCACAACCGATACCGCAAAGGATACCAGCATGGCAAACATCAGCATAGCCGTTGAAAAGGTCGTGGCGGCAGCCGTTTTTGCCAAAAAAACTTTAAGCCGTGATGCCGGAGCAAGCAGTGTGGTCTTTATCGTACCGCCGGAAAGTTCGCCGCAGAATATATCTATGCAGACAAATGCGGCAAAAAGCGGTATCACAATATTTACAAAAACAGGAAGCATCATTATAGAAAATTCCGATTTTCCTGCCAGATTTATGCCCATAAAGCTGTTCACCGTGCAAGTTATCAGCGCACCGACCGCAATGACGGAAAGGCTCATAATCACTGAAACGGTTATCTTCTTTCTTTTTGACAGCTTATAAAGCTCGTTTATGTATGCTGCCTTAAATTCAGCCATTTATATCCACCTCGCTTAAATAATAATTCTCGAGCGATGAGTAGTTTTTTAGAACGTTTTCGGTATAATCAACGTCAATCATTTTACCGTTATAAAGGATACCTATTTTAGTACAGGTCAGCTCAACGTCGTGTATCAAATGACTCGAAATGAGAAACGAGGTTTTGTACTTTTCTGACATTCCGCATATAAGCTTTCGCATATCTACCATTCCCTCAACATCAAGACCGTTTAGAGGCTCATCAAGAATAAGTACGCTCGGATTTGACACAATCGCCATAGAAATACCTAGCCTTTGCTTCATTCCGAGCGAAAATCCCTTTGTTTTCTCGTTTTTGAATTTATATATTCCGGTCATATTAAGACACTCATCGATTCTTTCATCGGTCACATTACTGTAATAGCGTGCTCGAAGCCGCATATTTTCGTACGCGGTGAGATAGCCGAACGGCGCGACCGCTTCGATAATGGTTCCAACACTTTTCATTGCATTTTCGTACTCCTCCGCTACGTCATAGCCGTTTATCATAGCTTTTCCGCTGTCCGCCTTTATAAGCCCGGTAATAATTTTCATTGCCGTGGTCTTTCCTGCACCGTTAGGGCCCAAAAAGCCAAAAATCTCGCCGCGGTCAACACAAAATCCAACATTTTCGATTCCGCGGCCATTTTTATATTTCTTGCACAAATCGGTAATCTGTATTGCCTTGTCCATTTTGATGCACCTGCTTTCTTTATAAAACGCAGTATATTCCTGCGCCTTATCGCACGGGAATATACGCCTTGGGATTTATAATAGTGGGTATTTGTATTATTCAAAGGTTCTTACCACAAAAAAATTGCCGTCATTTCTTTCGGAAGTATAGCCCCAGTTGTTGTCTTCATCAAACTCACAGTCAAGATGAACAAAAAGCATATCTCCGTTATATTGGTTCACATATGCGTCGCTTTGAAGAACGCCATGCTTTTCCGTGCCGTCCGGAGAAGTGTAATCGAAGGCATAATCCGAACTTTTATCCTTGCGGTTTGCCGTGAAACTGATGTTTATATCCTCGTCCGTGCCGGTAACCGCCAATGTTCCGGTCACGGTATCGCCGTCAACCGCTGTGATGGTCAGAACTCTTTCACCGACTTTTGTGCATACGTCGTCTTTTGTGGTAATGATGTTGCTCTTGTATGTTCCTATTGCGGATTTTGAAATATTATTATCGGCGCAACGATCATCTCTGGTTGTGATATTTTCCGGGTCAACAAAAGGAGCAACGACAACGGTGGAGTTTAAATCGAACAGCCTCATACTGCATGAAATCTCAATAATATGGTCCTTCCCGTCCTTGTCCTTGCCTGTAAGAATTGCCTCTCCGGCAAAACTGTCTAAAAGTCCGTCTGCACTTTCAGAAGCCTTTCCGTTTAGCTCACTGCAATACAGATCATCCTTAATCTGCGGAAATCCCGATTTTTTGAGATCATACGAGTCGAGCAGACTGTACTTCATTGCTACGCTCGAAAGCGCGTTCACAAGCGCCGGGATCTGTGAATTTTCAAGGTTGCCGTAATACAGCTTGCCGCCATTTTCGGTATCCTTTACCTGAATAAAATGCTTCATATTGCTGATCATTGCGTCGGCAATGCGCTCAATATCCTTTGCTATATCCTCATCGAACGGGTCTTCCAATTCGATCTTACTGTCTTCCTCCTTGGCGAAATTATACTGATAATACTTGCCATCGCCGTTGTCCTTATAAATTGTCTTCTCATTGTCATGGTAATTGTAGCTGCTTGTTTCCCCGTCTTGTGTATTGAACCTTTTGACGGTATTTTCTTCACGCTGATTCTTAAAATCAATTCTCATTTCTTCCGAACTGGACTCAATCAGCTTTCCGTCACACTTAATTTCAAGCGCTACATTTGCTGAAAAGCTGTCTATGTTTTTCGTAAGCACCTTTGTCGTATTTTTAAGCGCCTGCTTTGCATCGTTATAACCGTCGCCGATTATTACGTCTGCCAATGCCACCGAGCTGAACAAAATCGTTCCGGCAACAAACAGACTTATGATTGATGTTTTTCTGTTTACCTTCATTTTATCCTATCCTTTCCGCCTATACCGGCATAAATATTTTTTTGCGGCAGCTGAAAATCCTGCCACTCTTTGCGAATCCTGTATTTATAATAACCTTTCACTATTGAAAATAGCTAAACTAAATATTAAATATTTCTTAAATATAATTAAAACTCTATTATGATTACAGATACAGTATAACACAGCGCTGTTTTGTTTACAAGAAAAAATATATTGGTCTTTTCCCGGACAGCTTTGTTTGACAAATGCGGAAAATTAATGTATAATATCAGCATACTGGGGGTACGGATATGAAAATTAAAGAATCTGCCGAGAACTATCTTGAGGCAATATTAATGCTAAAAAACAAAAACGGCTATGTCCGCAGCATCGACATTGCGAACCACCTTAATTTCACAAAGCCAAGTGTGTCTGTGGCAATGAAATCCTTCCGTGAGGAGGGGTATGTTACGGTGGATTCCGCCGGTGAAATTTCGCTTACCGAAAAGGGGTTGGAAATTGCCGAAAAAATGTACGAACGCCACCGCCTTATCGCAAAGGGACTTATGGCTCTCGGTGTTGACGAGGCCACTGCGTACGAGGACAGCTGCAAAATTGAGCACGACCTCAGTGTTACTACCTTTGAAAAAATCAAGGATCACCTTAAAAAGAACGGAATTATATAAAAAATTCACTGACCGTCTATAAAGTGACGAACAGTGAATTTTTTGTACTTTTTTACTTTTCCCAGCCGGCATACAGTGTAAAGCTGTCTGTTGCCGTGTCATTCTGCATATCCCATTTATTTTTGCAATCCCGGTCAAGATACCATCCTGTAAAGTTCCATCCCTCTCTTACCGGCGGTTCCGGCTCGGGTATGGTTTCGCCATGCAAAACCTTTACGCTTTCTACATACGAACCGCCGTTTGTATCAAAGGTCACCGTGAAACCATTATGATCTATCAGAAAAACCATGCAAATTATGAGCAGAGCAATTCCGGCTATAACCAGCATGTTTGCCGTTTTTACCGACATATTTACGTTGCGGTACAATCCGCCCGGTTTTCTTTCTGGCAACTGTGGCATACCGCCGCTGTTTTCATTATCTCTCACAACAACCTCCGTCCTGCCGCACACAGCAGCGTTTTATTTTTGCCTTTGATTAATTTATTATTTACTATTTGCGTGCAAGATATTTGCGCATATCTATTGCGCAGGCAACAAGAATTATAACACCCTTTATGATATACAGCATATTCGCCGAAACCGAAAGGAAGTTCAGTCCTACAAAGATAATCTGCAAAAGCAGAACACCGATAACGATTCCGCTGATTTTACCGGTACCGCCCACAAAGGATACGCCGCCGATAACGCAGGCTGCAATGGCGTCACACTCATAGTTAAGTCCTGTATTTGCCGAACAGGAAGCAATACGCGCACCTTCGATAAATCCGGTTATACCGTACATCATTCCGGCAAGAACAAAAACCGTTACAATTGTCCAGAACACATTGACGCCGGATACGTTTGCCGCTTCTTCATTTGATCCGACTGCAAACATATTTTTGCCGAACTTTGTCTTGTTCCAGATAACCCACATAATTGCCGTAAGTATTATAGAATACAGCACATATTTCGGCACAGCAACGCCGCCTATCGTAAACAGCGTACCGCGCACAAAATTGGTATAGCTTGCGTCAAGACCTGAAAGAGTCTGACCATTGTTTGTACCAATCATAAGATACATAAGCACTGCACCGAACACGATAAGCTGTGTCGACAGCGTAACAATGAACGGGTGAAGCTTGAACTTTGCAACGAATAATCCGTTTATAAATCCGATAAGCGCTCCTACTGCCAAAAGTATAAGCAAAACATACACAAGCGGCATAACGCCGAGATTTGGGAACATTTTATTTGCATACCCCGGCATCTGTAAAAGTGAAGCCGCGATACAGGCGGTAAGTCCAACGCAGCGTCCGGCAGAAATGTCGGTACCCGTAAGCACGATAGCTCCTCCGATTCCCAGTGCTATGGGAAGCTTTGCCGCTGTAAGAGAAACTATGTTTATAACCGATGACAGCGACAAAAAGGCCGGCACCTTGATTGCAATCAGTATTACCGCAATCACAATTACTATATACATAGCGTTGTTAAGCAGCACATCGGCGATTGCAGACCGTTTTTCTGACGGAGATTTTTCTTTAAATTCAGCAATTCTGCCCGAAATGCCTTTTCTTTTTATTACATTAATTTCAGACATATTCATTTTCCTCCTATACGTATTTGGCTGCAAGCGCCATAATTTCTTCCTGGTTTGTCTTTGCCGCGTCAACCTCTCCGGCCAGTTTGCCACCCGACATGACCAAAATTCTGTCACAAACACCGAGCAGCTCGGGCATCTCGGACGAAACCATGATTACCGTCTTGCCTTTTTTGGCAAGATCCAGAATCAGCTGATAAATTTCGTACTTTGCACCAACGTCTATTCCGCGCGTTGGCTCGTCCAGAAGTAACACTGTAGGATCTGTCAGAAGCCAGCGCCCAAGTATAACCTTTTGCTGGTTACCTCCCGAAAGCGTTCTGATTTTCGTTTCCTGATCCGGTGTTTTTACGCGCATCGATTTTATGCACCAATCGGTGCTTTCTTTCATTTTTTTCTTCCTCAAAAGCGGTCCTGTTTGATATTTGTCAAGACTGGAAATAGTCGTATTTTCCCTGATATTCAAAATCCCAAATATTCCGGTTGCGCGGCGCTCTTCGGTCAGAAGCGCAAATCCGTTTTTTATCGACTCTCTCGAATTACGGTTTTTAATAGGTTTTCCGTCCAGCTTAATTGCACCGCTGCGCCTTGTCGCAACGCCAAACAGGTTTTCCAAAAGCTCTGTTCTGCCCGATCCGTCAAGACCGGCAATACCCAAAATTTCGCCACGGCGCGCCTTGAATGAAACATCGTTAAGCTTTGAATATTCTGCCGTCATTCCGTCAACTTCAAGCAAAACGTCACCGATTTTATTGTCTTTCGGCGGATAACGATTGGTAAGCTCTCTGCCAACCATTAGCTTTATAATTTCGTTCATGGTAAGCTCTGCGGCAGGCTTTGTAGCTATCCATTTTCCGTCACGCATAATCGTGACATCGTCCGAAATCCGCAGAATTTCCTCCATTTTATGGGAAATGTAGATAATTCCGCAGCCACGGTCACGAAGCATATTTATAATTCGGAAAAGGTGTTCAACCTCCTCCTCGGTCAGCGATGATGTGGGTTCGTCAAACACAATTACCTTTGAATTGTACGAAACTGCCTTTGCTATTTCCACCATCTGCCTTTGCGAAACCGGCATGGTGCTCATAACAGTTTTCGGGTTTACATCTATGCCGAGCTCGTCAAAAACCGCCTTTGTAGCCTCATACATCTTCTTTTCGCTGGTAAAAGGCAGGTGATCCCAAATTTTAGGAAAACGCCCAAGCCACATATTGTCCATTACATTGCGCTTAAGGGCCTGATTCAGCTCCTGATGCACCATTGCGACACCGTTTTCAAGGGCCTCCTTTGAATTTTTAAAGTTAATTTCACGTCCCTCAAAAAAAATCTTTCCGCCGTCCTTACTGTACACGCCGAACAGACATTTCATCAGGGTAGATTTGCCGGCACCGTTTTCACCCATAAGTGCGTGAACCGTTCCCGCTCTGACCGTCAAAGAAACGCCGTCCAGTGCCTTTACTCCCGGAAAAACCTTATCTATGTTTTCCATACGTAAAAGCGCAGGCTTATTTTCAGGCGTTTCATTAACTTTTTTGATTTGTTTATCCTCCATACAAAACACCTCCTGTCGGATAGTCCGAAACAGCCGCGCGTGACTTGCGCGGCTGATTTCTCTCAGTTTTCTTATTTAGCGGTATATGCGGAATACGGAATGTTTACACGCCATGTACCTACGACTTCTTCTGTGTCTATACCGTCAAATTTATTCTTTCCGCCCAAGAAATTGTTCATGATTGTTGTAATTGAGCTTGCCATACCCTCGGCATCCTGCTTGATTGTACCGATCATAGTACCCTTTTCAATAGCTGACCTTGCAGCATCGGTTGCGTCTACGCCGAATACCGGAATGATAGTTTTGCCGTCCGTGTTATAGCCTGCGCTTTGTAGTGCCGAAACAGCGCCCAGAGCCATTTCGTCATTATTTGCAATGACAAGCTCTACCATGTTGTTGTTAGCCTGGCTGTATTGAGCAAGAATTGTGCTCATGTAATTCGTAGCAGCGGCAGATGACCACTGACCGTCCTGGTCAACAAGGTATTTGTTACTGTTTGAAGCGTCATAGAACTCGAGCTCCGGCTTTCCGGCAGCCTTTAAAACCTCGTTACAATCATCAACACCATACTGTGTACGTGCAATAGCCTCCATGTTTCCTTCCTGACCTTTGAACATGACATAGCTGATTTTTCCGTCACCGTTTAAGTCAACCTTATCATAGTTTTCAACAAGATATTCTCCTATCATTTTGCCTTGCATATGACCTGCCATTTCATAGTCTGTTCCTACAAACGCACATTTATCATAGCTGCTTATAACCGACTCCTCAACAGAACGGTTAAAGAACACCAGCGGAATATCCGCAGCCTTTGCAAGGTTTACAATGTTCTGCGCAGCATCATTTGAACCTGTGTCAACAACGTTTACGATAAGCATTGACGAACCCTTTGAAATAGCTGTCTGTATCTGTTCGGTCTGTGTTGTCTGGTTGCCGTTTGCGTCATAATCATTGAAGTTTACTCCGGCATCCTTCAGAATTTTATCCATAGCCGAACGCACGCTCGAAATGTAGGTGTCGCTGTAGGTGTAGTAAAATACCGAAACCTCACCTTTTTTTTCTTCGCCGCTTTTTGCACCGCAGCCCGCAAGCCCGAGCAGCATTGCAGCTGACAAAAGAACAGAAATAATTTTTTTCATTTTGTTTCCTCCTTTAAAAACATTTTTGCGTTTTTCGCTTTGATGGCTTTATTATATCGAAGTTCTTCTGTAGAATAAATAGATTTTTTTATTCATTTTGTATAATTTTCAACTGTATTATCAAAAATATATGGCATTTTTGACAGTACCACACCAATATTTTTGTAAAAACGGCAATTAACAACGCATAATTCGCCGCGGCAAATTCCATGCGCAAAAAAAGCAGCGTACTTTGTACACCGCTTTTTACACTCCTCCGATTTTATTCAAACGGAAACAACAGCTTCTGACTGGACTCGTCGAACATATTGTCCTTTGTGATAACTCTTGTTTCGGTAACGATATTTTCGGAAGTGCTTTTGCCGCTTATCAGCTTTGCGGCGCTCTCCACGCCAATATAGCCCATCGAAAACGGATTCTGCACAACAAGCGCGTCCATTTCGCCGGTTTCAAGCATGGCAATCGACACAACATTTGTATCAAATCCTATCGCACGCACCTTTCCTGAAAGTTCCATTTGACGTACAGCATAGCCCACTCCAAGCGTCGTCCATTCATTAAATCCGACTATAATGTTGATTTCGGGGTGATTTCTGAGCATAGTCACTGCACCCGTCGTAGCGCTGCCCGTGTTTGAGCTTACATTGACTGTATCGACTATTTCGGCATTTGGCACAGCCTGTATATATTCTCTGAAACCCTGCTCGCGCCGTCTGACATTATAGCTGTTTTTGTCGATATTCACAATGCCTATATACTTCTTTTCATCATCCTTAAAGCTGCTTACCGCAGCCATCGCCGCCGTTTTCCCGGCATCGGAGTTGTCGGTACCGACAACGGCATTTATTTTGGTACTGTCCACTGCGCTGTCCATAATCACAATTTTTATACCCGAATCATGTGCCTTAGAAACGGCATCCGCCGACTTTTTGTAATCTATCGCGGACAAAACAATGGCATCAGCGCCATTTTCAGCCGCCCTGCGAATCATCATGTTTTGTGTTATATAGTCCTCTTCGCTTTCCGGTCCCTCAAAAGTCACATCAATGTTGTGCTCGGTTGCCGCAGCATTCACACCCTTTTCTACATTGTGCCAGAATGTAGATGTTGTCGATTTGGTTATCACCGCAATTTTCTTTTTTTCTTCTGGCATACCCTTCATACAGGAAGAAAGCATCGGCAGCAAAAGCATAGCCGCTGCAGCGGCAAAAAATTTACGCTTCATTTTCGGGCTCCTTTCTTATCTGCGGCAGATGCAGCGTCACCTTTGTTCCCTCGTCCGGCTCGCTTTCTATACTCAGTCCGTACTCCTCGCCGAAATACATTTTAATACGGTCATTCACATTTTTGACACCAATGCCGCCCGAGTCGCTGCGTTCCTTTTGCAGAATGTTTCTGCATTGCTCCTCGGTCATTCCAATGCCATTATCCTTTACATCAATAAAAATATCGTCATTTTCGCCAGCACGGACAGTTATATCTATGCTGCCTTCGTCCACCATGCGGTCAATTCCGTGATATATTGCATTCTCGATAAGTGGCTGAACAGTAATTTTGTTGCACAAGCAGTCCTCAACACTCTTGTCTACACTGAATTTATAGGTAAACTGATTTTTGTAGCGAAAGCTTTGTATAACAAGGTAGCTTTCAGCGTGCTTCAGCTCGTCTTCTATAGAAATCAGCTCATGACCGCGGCTTATGCTGATTCTGAACAGCTTTGCGAGTGCTCCGACCATTTTTACCGCGTCATCGGTTTTGCCGCGCTCGCACATCCACTGTATCGAATCCAGCGTATTATACAAAAAATGCGGATTTATCTGCGCCTGAAGCGCCTTGAGCTCAGTTTTGCGCAAAACGATTTCTTCTCTGCGCACCTTTTCCATCAGCTCTTGAATCATGCCGACCATGTGTGAAAATGTCGCCGAAAGAATTTTAAGCTCGCGCACCTTTTCAGGCTCCGGCCGATAGCTGAAACTGTCCGCCTCTTTTTCAAAAGTCTGCATTGCCGAAACAAGCCTTTTAACCGGCTTTGTCACAATTTGCGAATAGAGTTGGATTGCCGCCGCCGCGGCAGCAACACAAAACACAAATGCATACAAAATTCCAGCAAACACCTTTTTCATACGACCTGAAACAAGGTCTGAGATATTGCTTACTCCCACAACGCTCCAGCTGCTGCCCGATAAGGGCTTCACGGTTCGGATAACGTTTTTTTCAAAATGCACGCCTTCGCCGCTTTTAAGCAATTCTTCGGTATTTTCGGACTTTATTCCGGAAAAAATCATCTGCTGCTGCGGATGATAGATGATTTTTCCGTCACTGTCCGCAATGTAACAGTATCCCTGATTAGCAATTCCTACGCTGTCGATATAGTTTGCAATATGTGAAAATTCAAAATCCATTGCTTCGTACACCTCACCGCCCAATGCCGGCCGATATACGCGCCTAGCAATTGTTACTACCCAAGGATACTGCTCCTTAAACAATGTCTGAACGTGCGGCGGCATCACAGCAAAATCCTCTGCTGCATCAAAAATTTCCTTATCAAAGGACAGATTTTCACACGGCTCTTTCTTAATCTCACCGTCGCCTCCGCCGTACATTAGAATTCTGCCGTCTGCGTCATATACAACAATTGCATTTATGTCGTTTTCAAATCGTGCTGCGACCGAAATACTTTTTTTTGCATCCTCGACACTTACGCTCCGATAAATCTCGTCCGAAATATTCGTAAGACGCTTCTTCAGGTCATCAAGGTAGTTTTCTACCTCAACTGCGGTCTGAGTTACTGCCTGCTGAGAGCTTGTCGCCGCGTCCTGGCGCAAGCCTCGGTTAAACACCGCATTAAAAATCAGCATACAGATTATTACAGAAGCAGCAGCAGAAATTCCTATTGCCATGACGGTTATCGTCGAAAGCCGCATACCGCCGTATAAGCGCTTTTTCATTGCTGCTCCTCCCTTCCCGTTCCTCGTGTTCTGTTCGGAGAAGTACCGTAATATTTTTTGAAGCAATAGCTGAAATAGTGCTGGTCACTGTAGCCGCACCTCTCCGCCACCTCACGAATTTTCATTGACGAGCAGGTGAGCATATCGTATGCCATTTTCATTCTGCGCTCTGTCAAGAGGTTTATGAAATTTTTCTTTTTCGTCTTTTTAATAAGCGTGCTCAGGTAGTTCGGGCTGACGTTAAGCCGAGCGCTTATATCCGCGAGCGACAGATTTTCGTCAGAGAATTCCTCATCGATAATTTGCAGAACCCTGTCGCACAAAACCTCGGTATCTCTCTTACGGTTGCGCGAAATTATCTCGTTTGCACTTATGCACAGATCGGTTATATCTTGCCTTATGCCCTCCTGATAGCCACAAAGCGCCGCTTTTGCATAAATAGGATTCGAACTCACAAGCTCTGCCAAAGCGTCCTTGTCGCAAACCGAATCCACAGTTCTGTACACAGTTGCAAGAATCTGTATAACCATATAGTCCATACTTTCTCGTTTTTCGGCGGAATAAAGCTCTTGCAAAAATCGCTCTATTCCGTCCTTTGTTCCCACCTTAAGCAGCTGTTCCAGCTTAAAAACCGATTTTTCTATATATTCAAACTCGCTTACACTGCCATGCTCTTGGTCACCGATAAAACGTACTTCTCCCACTCCGTCAGCAGTATAGCGCCGCGCCGTAAGTGCCTGAAAGCACGCGCTGCCGCACATCGAAATTAATGGTACGGCATTGCTTGCCCCAACAGTGCATCTTTGTCCCAAAACGCGGCGTGCACTCTGCACAAGCTCACGCAGTGGCAGCTGCATAATCTCCGCAAAATCCGGGCTTTCGGTTATGACAAGCGTCACAATTCTGCCGTTTACAAAAAAGCTTTCACAGGAAACATATTTCCGCAAAATTCCGTTCACGAATCCAATGTGCCGCTCTGATGTGCAACGATTTTGATCAGTGTCCTTGAATTTGCTTGCCAGCACTCCGAAAAACATCTTTTCATCAGGTTTTATAAGATTGAGCTCCAGCGCTTTTTTTAGCAGCTTTTCTTCATTCGGAGCATCTTCACTGCTTGATAAAAGCAATGGCAGCAAAAATTCCGCCAGTTTCAGTCTTTTTTCTGTTTCGTCCGCGCCGGCCTCGGGCGCCCTGATTTTTTCAAAAAATCTGTCCATGCGCTCATGAATTTCAAGCAACTTCTCAGACAGTTCTTTTGACGAAATCGGCTTCAGCAGATAGCTGATTATGTTGTACTGAATTGCCGTCTGCGCATATTCAAATTTATCATAGCCGCTCAAAATGACCATCTGCGTTGCCGGTCTAATTTCGCGAATTTTTGCGGCAAGCTCTAGTCCGGTCATAAGCGGCATTTTTATATCAGTAAGCACAAGGTCGGGCTCGAGAGCTTCAACCACGTCCAAAGCTTCGACCCCGTTTTCAGCTTCGCCGATAACCTTAAAGCCCGCCGCTTCCCACTCTACACGCTCGATAATCGCACGTCGCTGGTCTTCTTCATCATCAACAACTATTACCGTATAGTACATCTGCTCCTCCGTTTCCGAAAAAATTCCTTTGTGTTTTTCATCACCCTCATTTTATCACTCAGCTGCATCATCTAAAATAAATCTCTTATTATATGATAGCCTTATACATTCGGCTCATTTTATACTGTTCTCTGTCTTTTGCGCTCATTCTTTTCATTTTTTTCATTGTTTTCCTTTATAAATCTGAGGATTTCCTCTTCAGCAGCCTCTACCTCCTGTTTAAATTCCGCCGCCGTTATTCGCTGTGCGCCGTGCCCGAAAATTATCATCTGTTCAAGATTGTCCGATGTTGCAACGCATACTCGATTTTTTTTACAAAGCTTTTTTGTGGCTTTTTCTATATAAGAATCTGCAGTTTCGGCTTCCTTGGTATAAACGACGGAAATTCCGCCCGTTTTTTCTACCTCGCGGTGCGTGCCCTTTACCCTATACGCGTCAAAAACCAGTATAACGTTATTCTGCCGCATAACCTGATAGTTGCATACCTTCTCAACAAGAAGTGCACGCGCATCTTCAAGGCTTTCTTCCGCAATGCTTTTCAGCTCTTCCCACGCAAAAATGATGTTGTAGCCGTCAATCAAAAGATACCTTTCACCGTCCGGCAGTGGCTTTGCCTTATAGACAGGCTGGTCATGCGTTTTTCGCATTGGTCTTCGCAAACTGCTTTTGCTTTTTCCGTACGTCCGCTCAAAAATACGCCGCAGTTCTTCTTCGTCTGCGATTATTCGGCTCGCTCTGCGCACCTGCTCCACTTGCGGCGCTTCACAGTTCTCCTTTTTCAGCATCGGAATGTGCATATAATCAAAAACTTCGTACCACTTTACAACAAAACCGCTGCCATGCGTACAAAAGATCGAATCCGGTGTATTTTCTGTGTCGGATTCGCATTCATATCCGATTTTTTCCACTGTTTCCGTCTGATTTTTGCATGGCGCATATTCCTTGAACACACAGGACAGTCTGCCCCTGCCGCGAGTATATGCGACGACCTCGGCAAGATATCCGCGCATCGCCGCAACAGGCACCGATGCGGTTATTTCGGTCATTTCACCCCTGACCTTCGGTGCCTTTATTTCGGCGCCCATTTGCTGCAAATCGGTCATTGCCCTGCCGGTTGTTTCTGTCGGAACAGTCAGCGTTACGCTGTAATACGGTTCTAAAATCACGCTTTTTGCCTGCATAAGCCCTTGTCTTACCGCCCGGTAAGTAGCCTGGCGGAAATCACCTCCCTCGGTGTGCTTGTTGTGTGCTCTTCCGTTTATCAGCGTTATTTTTACATCGGTCAGTGGATAGCCTGTAAGCACTCCGAGATGAGTTTTTTCCTCCAGATGCGTAAGAATCAACCTTTGATAATTTTTGTCCAAAACGTCCTCGCTGCACTTTGACTCAAGAACAATACCGCTTCCGCGTTTTCCCGGCTCAACCAAAAGATGAACTTCGGCATAATGCCTAAGCGGCTCATAGTGACCTACACCCTCGACAGTGTTTTCAATAGTTTCCTTATAAATTATGCTCCCGTGCTCAAACTCCGCATCGATGTTAAAGCGTTCCTTCAAGATACGCTTTAAAACCTCAAGCTGAACCTCTCCCATAATCTGAACGTTGACTCTTTGATCGCGCTCGTTCCACGACACATTAAGCCCGGTTTCCTCCTCACCTAGCTTTTTAAATGCCGCCAGCGCCATGCGTATATCGCAGTTGTCCGTCAGCTTGACCGAATAGGCAAAAAGCGGTTGTGAGGCAAGAGCGCCAATGCCCTGTTCATTGCCCAGTCCTTCGCCTGCCGCCGTGTGCGAAAGCCCTGTCACTGCACAAACATCTCCTCCATATACTTCTTGAACGTTTTGGAATTTTTCTCCTGAGTAAATTCTGATTTCGTGTACCTTTTCACTGACATTAGCGTACGAAAGCAAGGTTTTAACGCTCAGTTTCCCACCGGTCAACTTCATGTGCGTAAGTCGCTGACCCTTTTCGTCCTCCGAAATTTTAAAAATTCTTGCGCCGAACTCGTCACCGTACTTAATTTCTTCGGTATATCGGTCAAGAGCATTCAAAAATTCCGAGACACCCTCGTTTTTCAGCGCAGAACCAAAAAAGCACGGAAACAGTCTGCGCGCCGATATCATTTTTTTTATCGTCTTTTCCGAAACCGTGCCTGTGTCCATATATTCGTCCAGCATTTCATAGTCGCACACTGCCGCTTCTTCAAAAAAATTCTCCCCTATATCGGAAAAATCCACACATTTTTCATCAAGTCGGCTTTTCAAATCTACCAAAACAGAAGATTTTTCCGCACCGGCAAGATCCATTTTATTTACAAAAACAAATGTCGGTATGCCGTAGTGATAAAGCAGCCGCCATAGCGTTTCGGTATGGCTCTGAACCCCGTCCGAACCGCTGACAACCAAAATTGCATAATCCGGCACCTGCAGCGTGCGCTCCATCTCTGCTGAAAAATCGATATGGCCCGGCGTATCGAGCAGCGTAATTTTCGTGTCACCGACAGAAAGCACCGCCTGTTTTGAGAAAATCGTTATGCCCCTGTCTTTTTCTATTTCGTTTGTATCCAAAAACGCGTCTCCGTGATCCACTCTGCCCATGCTGCTTATCTCACCCGCGGCATACAAAAGTCCCTCGGACAGAGTAGTTTTTCCGGAATCAACATGCGCCAAAATTGCAACAACAAGTCTTTTCATTACTGTATCCTTTATTTCAAATGAGTGCAAAAAATGCACTATGTGGTAAATGCGCCCGACGTTGTACAGTCAGTACCCCTCGCAGCGCGTTTTAAACATGGTTCAAGCTCATAAGCTATAAATTTCCGTACTTTTGCATATTGTTTCCGAAACTCCGTGCTCCTTTATCAGCCAAAAATCAAGCAAATACTTTTTAAGTTCCATTGTCTCGGCAAGCTGCCGCTTTCCGATGTCGGTCAAATCTTTAATAGAATTTCCTGCACCGTTTGAAAATCCGCCTAGCTGCAACATTTAATCTCTGCCGTTTGCTTCGGCACCCTTTATGATATTGCGCAGCTCATGTGGATGCTCTCCGCAATAGTCCGTCATTTCTCCCTTTTGCAAAACTCCGTCTGCTCCAGCAGCCGCTTTTAAAATCTCATACAGGCTTTTCAAAAATTCGTCCTCCGGCTCCGAAATAATTCGCAACGAAACGTCTTTCTTAACTCTTCCCATAAAGTCGGTCTTTTCTGCTGTTTTCGGCTCGATGCAGCCTTTCTGTATCATTTCAAGCAGCTCTGCGCCGATAATTGTGCTTTCGTCTTGAATCATATTGAAGCTTTTTGCCAAATAATAGGACAGCCGCATATTTCTTCCTTTTTGAATATCGCTGAAATGTTCTGCGGAATTATAAAATTTTCTTATTTCCTTTCGGCGGATACAAGCCTTTACAGCTGCTACAACTGCGGAAATCAAAGCAAGAACAATCACTGACGCAATGATTTT
Source organism: Bacillota bacterium (assembly GCA_029007725.1). Taxonomy (GTDB): domain Bacteria; phylum Bacillota; class Clostridia; order UBA1381; family UBA1381; genus UBA1738. The sequence goes on from JAQXIJ010000046.1 coordinate 76,095, forward strand.
GTTAATCATTTTATCTTCGGAATCCATGCCGTAATCGCTGTTCTAAAACGCACGATTTTTTACACCGTCAAACGAACCGCCGACAAACCGTGCCGGTTCAATCAGTCCCTTATCAAGCTGCAGCATGACTATCACATAATTGTCACCCTCAAGCGGAGAAGTAGTGTATGCCTTTGCGGCTCCGTTTTCAAAAACAGCCTGACCATTGTATCCAAGACCCCACACACCGGCATTTTCGCCATCAAGCGCTGTACGGTCTGCCAAATGCACTGTAACCGAAGCGTCGGTTGGGAAGGTATTCATTCCGCGGCTTATAAACATAAAGTTGAAGCCGTCATAGTCGTCATAGCCGCCCGCAAATCCGTTTACTCTGTCTTGATCCTATACTTCCTGTCGCCGCTCAGCAAAACATCTATGCCAATCGACAAGACATTGTTCGACGCATATGCCGTGCACGAAATCATGACAAATGCAAAAATCATAATTGGAAACAGTCTTTTTTTCATATTTTAATCATATCTCATAGTCGGCATATCGTTCTTTTTGTCATCTGCCGTCAAATATTCGCGGCTTGTGATACCAAATATTCTGGCAACAAGCGAAACATGAAACATTCTTATGGTTCTGTTCAGCTTTGTAACGCTGTCATTATAGATCAGGCGCGATCTGCGCACCATATTTTCGTACTCGTTCACACTGTCCATTGTTTTGATATAGGACGTGTCCGCCTTAAGCTCCGGATAGCTTTCGACAACCACCATAATTTTGCCCAGTGCGCCGGTTATCATGTTTTCCTGCGCATTGGCCTCTGCCGGCGCGTACTGGTGGAATTAATCGCAGTACGCATTTTAGTGTCTTATACTCGTGCTCCGCATAGCCCTTTGTTAACTCCAAAAGCGCCAACAGCGCGTCCCAGCGCGACGACATCTTAACACCGATTTGGCTCATAGCATTATTGATGTTTTCGTCCATCACCAGTCTGCACTATGTTGAAATCATCCACAGAACCGCTAAAACCGCAGCTACCGCAATAATAATTCTAACTTCTCCTTTAACCATTTTCTATTATTGTATAATGATATGCCTCCGTTGTCAATGTAAAAATTCGGTTTGCGGCATATATATTTTAAAAAAATTCTGTGGTTGCTGCCGCAGAATTTTAATATAATATTCCTTTAATCATATTCATGATTACTATAGCTGTTTCGACATTTAATGCGTCACAAGTGATTTCCGCTGCCGTAACCTCTGTATCATGACTACTGATTGCGGTATCTTCAAGCTTCGTCTTTCCTCCGTTTACAAATACCTAGATATCAAAATCGTCGAGCGTTAAATTTCTGCCGTTTAAGAGTTTGTCAAGGTATACCGAAACTTTTCCGTTTTCAAAAACAGCATCGGTCACCGTAAAGCTTCCGTCCTCTCCGTTCGGCACGTCTGACAAGTCGATCGTCGAAAGAGTGTCGGTATCAACAAATGCATCTCCCGGTTCGGATGCCGAAACAGTCGGGACCGCAAAAACGCTGTTTGTCAAATCCTCTGATTTTTTTTCGACTGAATAAAGCTTTTCTACAGAGTACAGATTGCTTGCCAACGCGTTCTTTATCGTGCCTATAAGCGTGTTTCCGTCCTCCCCCGATAATTTTTGTATGCGTTTTCTATCGTTCCGCCAATCTTAAAGTCTGCCAAACCGCCACCGCAAATATATCCGTTTACATCACCTGCGTTATATGCGTTGGTCACGTCGCAGGAATAGTTTAGTCCGGATAATACCGGCTATGTAATTTCCGTCGGTTGTCCCGATTTTTCCATCATTATAGCATCTGTCAATTTTAGAGCTGCCCACAGAATTTATATCTCCTCCGGCAATTTCGCCGAGAGATCTGAGTAATGCATAGCTGTCGGTATCATCATCCGGGTACGGAGCTTTAATCTATCCGTGATTTACATAATATCCCGAATTATCATAGTAGTCATAACCGGCTCCGATAGGCCTCAATGACTTTCCGCTGAGGTCAACATCCGTCGTCAGAACGGCATTTGCACTTCTGTTGCCGCCGTTTACATCGTCCGCGAACCAAAAAAATCGTCCGCACTGTCATTATGATAAAATCCATTTATCAGTTCCGGTGCGCTGCTTTCGGCAAATGCCGTCATTCTGGGAAGTATGCTTATCAGCATACACAGCGTCAAAAATGTGCTTGTAATTCTTTTTTTATCATAAAAACCTCCATTCTGCCGCCCTGCACTGGCATAAACAGTAATGAAAATTCTCTTATCATGGGAAAAGTAATGATAAGAGATTTTTTGTCTGTGCGTTTCAGACCATCAGGTATGAAAAGTGTACACGTGCAATTAAATCAACAAGGTGATTTTCACGTTAATCCTTCTACTTTAATTTGTTGTTTCGGAGGCAGAGTCCGAAACAGGACGCAATGAAAACGAGCTTCCGTCCCATGCAAATAGCTTTATGGTGTATTTGCCGTCCGTCTTTGCGTATTTCACCGGTCCAATCGTAAAATCCGTTTTGATAAATCTTGATCGGATTCATATAAATCTATTTTTCTGCTTCCTCATCCAGATCTGCATATTCCATATCAAAATAGAAATAATTTTCCTCCGCAGCATATGCAGACCCGGTTACAAAATGACGCCAAGCAGTGCAACCGCCATAAAAACGCCCAAAAATTTCTTTTTCATCACATCAACTCAAAATTTTTATTTATATTAATCGTCAAGGCTGTCGATCAGACCGTATTTAACCTTAACCCTGTCAAGTTTTTCACACATCGGCTCTGCTCCAAACCACAGAAAAAACGCTGTTGCCAACGCGTGCACAAGGTCAAACGGCAATCCCATAATATACGATGCCGCTATCATCTGACGTGTAGGATTAGGTTGCCACATAATGACCGATGCCGGATTCATAATTCCTCCGTAAATAATAAGTGTTGCCAAAAATCCAAAAATACACAGTTCAATTTTTGTCTTTCTCAGAATGCCCTTTCTGAATAAAATTCCGGCAATAAAGCCGATAATTCCAAACGAGAACATTTGCCACGGTGTCCATGGTCCCTGACCGAAAAAGCAATCTGACACAAATCCAGTGATCGCTCCGACCAGAAATCCCGCCTCGCCACCAAAGCAGATCCCCGCGATAATAACAACCGCAACAACCGGCTTAAACTGCGGCAGCGGTGCAAATGCCGCTCTGCCCGCAACCCCGATAGCGCAAAGCACACTGATTATTATGAGCTCGCGCGCCTGCGGCTTTCTGCCCTCAAACACCATCGCAAACGGCAGCATTGTTTCAAAAATTATCAAAAGACTTATAAAATAGTACTTTTTGTCGCCAAGATATACCACTCCGACAAAGACCGTAAGCGGAATAAGCAAAAGAATCATAACCGCTGCCGCAAGCGTTCTTTTCGGCACCTTTCGCTTGGTCTTTGCCGTCTGAATATTTTTTGCTCCAAACTCTCTTTTCGGAATTAGATTCATTCCGGCAGCAGCTGCAAAAACTATAATCAGCATTTCAATCGCAACGCTGCCCGTTTTGAAATATGAATATATCGCAAGCACAAACAAAACCGCAAAAACCGCTCCGAAAATATAATTTTTCCGCGTCAGTCGCTTAGGCTCTTTTTGCCGCGGCACAGTTTTCGGCAGTGAAAGTGCTTCGGCAGGCTCTTTTTCCGTCTGTGTTTCGGGCAATTTCCCTATCGCTGTCAGAATATCACTGTCCAGTACCACACCCTTTATGTGCTGCCGTGCCATGCGGTTTGCCGCAGTAGTATAAAAGCTTTTTCCTGCGAAAAATCTTCTTGGAGCGTCCTCTGACACAATCTGCCCATCAAAAAACATCGCGCAGCGGTCGGCATATTTCGCACAAAACTCAATATCGTGCGAAACCGCTATTACTGTAACTCCGCTTTTTTTCAGCTGCGCGATAAGCCCTGCCAGTTTTACTTTAAAATTTGCATCCAGCCCTTTTGTCGGTTCATCAAGAATCAATATATCCGGATCTTGCAAAAGCACCATCGCCAGTGCCGCCCTCTGCTGCTCGCCGCCCGATAAATCGTAAGGGTGCATGTCCGCAAGGCTGTCAAGTCCGCAGAATTCCATAACTCTTTCTACTCTACTGTCGTCCTTTTCGCCTGCCGCATCGGCAAGGTCAAGCCTTATCGTTTTGCGTGAAAACAAATCCTGCGGGTTCTGCGGCAGTGCTGCGACACGCTTGCCGTCCGCAACACTCACCTGTCCGCAATACGGCTTGTTTATGCCGCAAATCACCGACATTGCCGTTGTTTTTCCTGCGCCGTTACCACCGACTATGGCATAAAACTCACCCTCATCCACGGTAAAGGTCAATCCCTTCAAAACATCAGGCAGATTTTTTTCGTATCGGAACCATACATCCTTAACCGTAACCGCGGCATCCCCGCGTTCCTGCTCTCTGTCCTCAAAACTGATATTCCCGGACATTTCCGTTTGCGACAGCCATTTTCTGCCGTCGCGCACCGTGACCGGGCAGGGGAGCGTGCTTCCCGAAGCAAAATATACTCTCATTGGTGTAGGAAGTGCTGCAAGCATATCGCTGCCGCTTTCCGCAAGGCTTCTGCCGACCTCCTCCGGAGTACCCTGAGCAAAAATTTTTCCGTTTTCCATAACAACCACCCTATCGGCAAGAGGAAAGGCTTCTTCAAGCCTATGCTCTGACAAAATTACCGTAGTTCCCAGCTCCTTGTTAATCCTTGAAACCGTCTGCAAAAAATCGTGCGAAGCAATCGGGTCAAGCTGACTTGTCGGCTCGTCAAGAATAAGTACCGACGGCTGCATAACCATTACCGCGGCAAGATTCAAAAGCTGCTTTTCTCCCCCCGAAAGCTCGCTTACATTTTTATGATACCAATTTTGTATTCCGAAATATGATGCCATTTCGGCAACGCGTACTCGGATTTCTTCGGTTGGATATGCAAGGCTTTCAAGCCCGAAGGCAAGCTCGTGCCACACTTTGTCACACACAATCTGATTATCCGGATTTTGCAGCACAAAGCCGATTTTTTCCGCCTGTACGCGCTGTGAGAGTTCTTTTATATCAGACCCCTCAAACAGCACAACACCCGACCTTTTGCCGTGCGGCGAAATTATCGGCTTTAAGCAGCGCAAAAGCGTCGATTTTCCGCACCCAGACCTGCCGCACAAAACAACAAATTCACCGGGGTTTATACTTAAATTTATATTGCATATTGCTGGGAACGAGCGCTGAGGATAGGCAAAAGTCAGATTTTCGATTTTAATTTCTTCCACTTGATTTCCTCCCTGATTTCTATTATAACCGGCATAAAGCTCAGCAAAAAGTATGCCGCGGCGGCCAAAACACCGTAGAAATTGACCTTTTCGCCCCTCATATCGGGGAAAAATCTAAACCGCAGTCCGCCGCGCAGTGCTCCGCAGATAACGCACGCGCTTAAGGCAAGTATATAACAAAGCGCACGTACATCGCGCCCGTTAAATCTGAAATTTGAATATGCCGTCCTGCCTGGCAGACCGTAGCCGCGGCTTTTCATGCTGTCCGCGGTGTCGATTGCATTCTCCATACTACGGGTTACCATTATCGACAATATTTTTATTCCGTTTTTCCCTCGTTGTACGATGCTGCCGCTCGAAGTGTCCCTGCCAATACATTTTTGCGCATCACTGACCGCCTTAATCTGCTCTTTAAATTTCGGCACGAACCGCAGTACCATTGACAGAACCAGCGAAAGTGACGGCATAATTCTGCCCGACAGATATATAAATTTATCGCTTGTCATAACTCGGTTAAGGCACGCAAAGCGGCATATTACGCTTGCCAGCATAACCGCTGCGGCAATTCCGTACAAAATTGATTCAAGTGTAAGTGGATTCCCGCTCGGCAAATAGCACAAAATTGTAACGCCTTCGTGACTAAATGCCGGGTTCACCATCGCCGTAACAAGCATCAGCGGCAAAAGATACACAAGATTAAACCGCAGGCTTTTGGCGCCGCCCAGCATTATCGAGTACACAAGTCCCGATACAAGGCTTATTGCAAGGCAAACAGGATTCATGAAAATCATTGTGAAAGCAATTACCGCCACAAAGTATAAGAAGTTCACTATCGGGTGATAGTTCTTAAATTCATTCATATTGTATACGTCATCTCCATTGCCAAAGTGTTCACTCGGAAGCCTCACTACTCATCCTTTTGTGCATCTGCCACAAAATATCCTCCGACATCATTGCCGAGGTCACAGGTATATACCCATTCCACCACGTCGCCCTCCTTTAGGCGGTAGCGTGAGCATCCGTAGTTAGGAAACCAGCCGTTCACCTTATACATCCAGCCCGAAAGCTCACCGCAGTCAAATTCATAAAGATTCGCAATCCCCTCTATATAGGCGCTGTTATAAATCGGCGTATTATCGCTTTTTTGCGGTTTGTTTTCCGCCGTTTCATTTTCTCCGGGTTTCTTTATCGACTGCTCCGCCTCGGGCGGCGGTGACGGCACAAAAGCCGTCATCTGTGGAGTTTCCTCCACTGCGTGCAGCTCTTCCGGTTGCGGCACAAAAACCGTCATCTGCGGGGTTTCCGACACACTCCAACCATGCAGTGACGGCGCGTTTCCGCCCCACCAATAGACAAATGTCAAAATCAGAACACACGCCGCGACAGATATTATTCTGTTTTTGTGTTTTTTCATAAACAACTCTTCGTTCCACCCCTTGTGACTTACAAACTTTATAATATAATGTGCCGCCGCAACATATCCGCAGAAGCAGTCACTCTCCGAAATGTCCGAAAACAGTTCTGCACTGTTAGAGTTATGCCCACAGCGCGCGTCACAATCGTTGCAAACTCCGCTCTTGTAATCGTTGAATTCGGTGTAAATAATTCTTCCGATATACCGCTTATAATGCTGCGCGATGCAGGCGCTTCTATCTGAATTTTGCATAATTATCATAAATATCCTAAAATTTCTTTTACGAAACAATCGGCATTTTTTTGACAGCGGCGTTTTTTCAGTCAGACCTTCCGCTGCCTTTGGGTCGGAGGCGTTCTTTTTTTCAACATCGCTCATATCATAAAAACGCGTTTTTTCTCCGAAAATCTTTTAAGTGCCGCAAGTGCATACATTCACTGCTCTGCTGACATACGGTTTGCTACGCTTTCGTCATAGGTATGGCGAAAACCTGTATCTTTATCGTAGAAAGTCATAAGGTTATCAAAAGCAGTGTGGCCGTTTTTAACAAACCGAGCGTCAGTCATCGGTATTCCGAGCGCGCACAGTGCAGTTATGACCTGTGAGTCGCTTTCGGAGTTTTCGCCTCCCCAGCTCGAAAATCCGCCGTTTTCATTCTGTGCCTTTGACAAAAATTCAAGCGCCACGCTAATAGCTTTTTTCACTCTGTTTTTTTCATAATCCCCAAGCGGAATAAGCAAATTGTAGCCTCCTACATTCTCGGGATTTTTCCCTATTGCGGTAAGCGCAAGAATCACGCGCGAATATTCAGTATATTTTTTGTCGTGCAGAACTCCGCCACGGGATTTTGCAAAACTCACCGCATTTTCATAGTATTTTTCAAAATAGCTGTCCGGAACCTGCGCTCCGCTTCGCGCAAGTCCAAGCACCGCCCACTCGCCGCCGATAGACGCCACTGTCGAATCCGGAGTTGTTTCATATATACATTTTGCTGTGGTGTTTATTACTTCTTCAAAGTCCGCGCCGTCATATGCAAACGCCACTTGCGATACAATCATGACAAGCGTAAGCAAAAATGATGCTGTTTTTTTTCATATTTCCTCCGTTTCGGGCAAATAAAAAAGCCGTGATAAATCAATTTATCACAGCAGAGTTTTCCTGTGCGGTCCGCAAATTGCCGCACAAATATATGCTCTTAAAACTATGTTTTTAAGCGCGGCAAAACTATCGCTCCTGCAAAATCGCGTTCGGAAGCGGCATCAAAGCAGGTCTTCCGGCTTTGTATCCTATAAAGCACTCGGCTTTTCGATTTTATGCACTGCCTTCTCGGTTTCCCAATGACTGACTTTCGTCATCGCACAAAAAACATTCAGACACATACGGCGACTGTCAAACGCTCGGGATTCTCACCCAATTCCCTTTTCACCGACCGCACCCGAACGGTGCGGACGACACTTTGTACGGATATTCTTTTTTTGGTATATTATAACACATTAATGTGTCGTGTGCAATATGCAAAACCTTTCCGCAAATTTTATTTATTTGCGCGTGCCTTTGCACGAAGGTCGGTTTTTAATATTCTTTTTCTCATTCTCAAGTTATTCGGGGTCACTTCCAAAAGCTCGTCATCGGCAATGAAGTCAAGGCATTGTTCAAGCGACAGCTCTCTCGGCGGAACAAGCTTCAGCGCGTCGTCCGAACCGGATGCTCTGGTGTTTGTTGCGTGCTTTTTCTTGCAGACATTTACGACGATATCCTCAAGCCGTGAGTTTTCGCCAACAATCATTCCCTCGTATACCTTTACGCCGGCGCCGATGAACAGAGTTCCGCGCTCCTGCGCATTATACAGTCCGTAGGTTATGCTTGTTCCGTCTTCCCACGCAATCAGTGCGCCGCGCGTTCTCGGCTGAATTTCTCCCTTATACGGCTGATATCCCTCCAGAATGCTGTTGATGATACCAGTGCCCTTGGTCGCAGTCAGCATCTCACTTCTGTAGCCGATAAGTCCTCTTGACGGAACCATAAATTCAAGGCGCATATATCCCTGAGCTGCCGGCTCCATGTTTATCATTTCTCCCTTTCGCGCAACCATGCTGTCCATAATAACTCCGGTATATTCCTCCGGCACGTCTATAGTCATGCGCTCGATAGGTTCGCACTTTACTCCGTCAATTTCCTTATAAATAACAACCGGGTTTGAAACCTGGAATTCGTAACCCTCGCGGCGCATATTTTCAATCAGCACCGAAAGATGCAGCTCGCCTCTGCCCGAAACGGTAAAAGCTTCGGTCGAATCGGTTTCCTCTACGCGCAGACTTATGTTTGAATCAAGCTCTCTTAAAAGCCTGTCACGCAAATGTCTCGAGGTTACGAACTTTCCGTCCTGACCGGCAAACGGAGAATCATTTACGCTGAAGGTCATGGACAAAACCGGCTCGTCAATTTTTACAAACGGCAGCGGCTCAGGATTTTGTATATCGCACATTGTATCTCCGATGTTTATGTCAGTGATGCCCGAAATCGCAACAATATCGCCGGTGCCGGCTTCGTCAACGTTTTTTTTCTGCAAACCGTCATAGGTAAACAGCTTTACCACTCTTCCGCTGACGTGCTTTGAGTCCGATTTGCAGACGGTGAGCGGCATGCCGACCTTTACGCTGCCGCGCTGAATTTTCCCGACCGCTATTCTGCCGGTGTAATCGTCATAGTCAATGTTAGAAATAAGCATCTGAAAAGGACCGTTGTCATCACCCTCCGGACATGGAATGTTGTTTACAATAAGTTCAAACATTTCCTTTAAATCCTTGTTCGGCTGCTCAGGATTGTATTCCGCAGTCGCCCAACCATCCCTGCCCGACGCATAGATTACGGGCGTATCGAGCTGTTCCTCCGTCGCGCCAAGGTCAATAAATAAATCCAGCACTTCATCTACAACCTCATACGGACGCGCATTAGGTCTGTCGACCTTGTTGACAACAATAATCGGTTTAAGATTCATTGCAAGAGCCTTTGATAAAACAAATCTTGTCTGCGGCATACAGCCTTCGAAGGCGTCAACCAAAAGCAGAACTCCGTCCGCCATCTCCAGTCCGCGTTCTACCTCACCGCCGAAATCCGCGTGTCCAGGCGTATCGATAATATTAATTTTAACGTCCTTGTACATGAGTGAGGTGTTTTTTGCAAGAATAGTAATTCCTCTTTCTCTTTCGATATCGTTAGAGTCCATTACGCGTTCTTCGACCTGCTCGTTTGCTCGGAAAATTCCGCTCTGTTTAAGCATTGCATCGACAAGAGTCGTCTTGCCGTGGTCAACGTGCGCAATGATAGCTATATTTCTAATATTCTCACGTTTAATCATTAAAAAGCCTCCAAAAAAAACATTACTTTTTATTATAACACTTTTTTCCTGTTTATACAATAGCAATTATATTCAAATTTTGAAAACAGCTGTCGCAATAAACAGTCAGAATTTACGAACAAATCGCAAAAAACATATATTTGTGCACAAAAAAAATGCAAAAATGCACATTTCCAGGCATATTCTGCCGCATATGTGCATTTTTCACACTTTTTAAAAATTAATTTCCGAGATAGGTAAAGTGCATATAGTCGCGTAACGTCGTCCACGCGTTTCCGCCCCATTTCCAGCCATATTTTGCAAATGCCTTCACAACAGAGCCGTTTTGGGTAATGGAGTATGGGTTTTCGCCCGGCTTCCAAAAACTTCCGGTAATCGCTTTTCCGTTTGAAGCATAGCAGTAATAGTTTTCGTCAAAATTTATATCAATACAAGTTCCGTAGCTGTGCTGCGAAACTCCGCCAAGAGGAGTTGAGCGCCAACAATAGCCTCCGACATTTTTAATCGGGAACTGCTCCGGTGAATTGTATATTTCATTAAAAATTTGCGCAACCTCGTCCGCAAGGTTACGGTTGACCGTAAGTGACATTGTGGACGAATATTTTTCACCGCTCGCTTTCATCTTCCAGACCGGAAAGGATACGGTTGTCATGTTGTATGCGGCGTCAGCTTCTTCAGCAAACGGAACGCCGTCTGGAAACACCCTTGCATACTTGTCAGTAAGCGACGAGTCGATCTCAACCAGAGCGCTGTTGTCCGCACCGTAAAAAACCTCAATCGGTTCAGAAAATACAGTAGTGTATTCATCAATTTTCGCGCCGATTATAACGAAATAGTTCTTATTGAATTCCAGCTCCGATGGGTCGATATCGATACTATTTTTTTTGGCCGTCACAGCCTTTACACATTCTCCGTCCGAGTCCTTTACCATAACCACATATGATTCGACATTATCCGCTGCGCTCCATTCAAGTGCAAGCTTGCCATCAAATGACATACCGTCATATACATTCAAAATCTCGGGTTGCCGATAGTTTATCTGATTTTCGGAAAATGTGTCAACCGCCCTGTTTATCACAGCCACCGCCTGCTCGCGCGTTATAGGTGCCTCCGGCTTGAGCTCTGTATCCGAAACTCCCGACATGAGTTTATATTTAACCGCCTTTGCAAGGTCTGTGCTTGCCCACTGCTGCGAATCTCCAAAATCGGTAAATCCGCACAATCCCTCAAGCTCAGCTACGGTTATATGAGCGTCACAGCCCGCCGCCTCGACAGCCTTTATAATAATCCTGGCCGCTTCCTGACGAGTAACTGCCTCGTCCGGCACAAATTCCGTTTCGGTGCGGCCCTTCACAATTCCTGCCGCAAAAGCCTCGCTGACGGCGCGGTTATCAGTATCATAAAACGGAGAATCTCCGGTTTCTATGTAATCGCCGCCAAGAGCGCGGTAAAGATTCATGACCGTTTCGCAAAGCTGCTGCCTTGTTATACTTCCGCTCATGCTTACCGAAGCGACGCTATAGGGGATAAGTCCCGTCCCGTTCGCCGTTTCATATTCCGCCACTGCCCAGTCCGAAAGCTCAGACGCAGACGCCGCTGCCCCAAACGCAAGCACAGACGCCGCTGCCAGAGCAACAAATTTCTTCACTGTAGTTCACCCTTTTACCATAATAATTGTTACCAGTTTAGCACACATACTATTAAAAGTCAATGCACATTTTGTTAAGAAATTGTTAAAACAGGTGTGATTTATGTGCATCCGCACCAACATCTGCACCATTTCCGTATTCTAATATGTTATATATGTATAATTTCGTTATTTGTAGTTAGGTGTTTTAAGCAAATACTGATTCTCTACGTTTGCAAGCGTAGGAAAATCGTATGCGGCGGATTGATTTTCATACCGCCAAATCGCGTCACCGTATCTGTCCGATGCCCATCCCAAAGCTCCGCCTTGGTCAACCGGAGTAAAGTAAAATTCGGCTTTTTTGAGTACAGAAAGACTCTTTATCGCGCCGTTTTTGTTGCCGTTTGCAACTCGCTCCGAGTTAATTAATGTACGGTCACAGCTAAAATTATCCGCAAGCAAGCCATCTCCACCGCCCAAAATCGCACCGATATTCACGCTCGAAACAATAGCCGGATTCAGCGATACATTCTGCATAATAAAACCACTTTCGGCATAACCGCAGATACCGCCGGTGTAAATCTCTCCGCTGCCTGTTTCTACAAGTGTTCCTGCCGAATAGGTATTTTGCACGATTGAATTTTCACCAATAAATCCGACAACTCCGCCAAGATATGCATTTGCCGCCCTTACCGACAAATCCGCTACCGAAAATGCGCAGTATATCTGCGAATTTTCTGACAGCCCCGAAATCCCACCGGCATAGATCCTGTCCTGCGCATCAAGCGCAACACTGCCTGATGACGCACATTTATAAATATCTGTCTCCTCATTCATGCCGCAGATTCCGCCGACATATGCGGAGGTATTTGAACTCGAAGCCGAAATCTCCGCAAAGCACTCCGAAATGCTGCCGCCGGTATCATAGCCGCAAATTCCGCCCAACACAGAATTTTTTCCTTCGGCTTTCATTCTTCCTTTATACACGCATCCGCTTATTCTGCCGCTGCTGTTCGCGGCTATGCCGCCGAGTGTTATATTATCCGTCGACGCGGAAAAATCGGCTTTTACGCTGCAATTAATTATTTGTCCGTAATTTTCCCCGGCAACCGCTCCGGCAATGACGCTTTTTTTCAGCGTTATCGTGTCCGAAACCGCACAGTTTTCTATATATCCGTAGTTGCACGCTGCAATCAGACCACCGTCCGAGGTCATTACCGTCCTTGCGCCGCGGATGGTCAGATTCCGCACCGTTCCACCGGCAATATTCGAGAACATTCCGCCTTCCCCGCGTAGGTCGAGTCCGCTGACGATATGGTCGTTTCCGTCAAGGCTGCCCGAAAATCCCGACATTCCGCCGATGCTTTTCCATGGCATGGTAAGCATAATATCATTTTTTAAAATATAGTGCTTTGTTTCGTTGCCGCTCATTGCGCGCAGATCCTCCTGTGACCGAATTTCTATCGGCGTATAAATCGTTTCGCCGGGTTCAAGCACCGGTTTTGCCGCCTTTTTTGGGCAAACAAGCCGAAATCCGCTGTTCGAACTCTGCCATCTGCCGCTTTCCCAGCCCATGACATTTGTATAAAAATCCGCGTTCAAAAGCTCATTCCATTCAGCATCCATGCCATTTTGAGATGTTTCGTCCAAAACGGTGTTGATGGCTGTTGTGTTCGTTCGGTTATAGCAGTAGTTGTTTTTCGTAACTCCGCCGCTTTTGTTTGCAGTAATCCTGCCGCTGTTATGCGTCATTGTGTCACAGATATCCATGCTAGCCGACACGCACGCTATAATTTCACCGCCCATATTTATACCCGCAATTCCACCGGCATACATATCCGACAAAACTGAATTTGCCGCGGACAGACATTCCGAGATCTCGCCATAATTCTGTCCGGCAATTCCACCGGCATATGCCGATGCGTTCGCGCAGTACACCGCAGACAGGCTGTTTCGGACAATTCCCTTGTTTATGCCGCATATTCCGCCGGCATTGTTTGTCTTTGCTTTTATATATCCGGTAACAGCGCAGTCCTCAACAATTCCGTCCGCAATTTTACCGGCTATTGCACCAGCGTTCTTTTTCGCATTGATTTTTGCGTCAACCGACAAATTTTTTACCGTTCCGCCCGAAATAACCGAAAACAAACCTGCGTTTTCGACATCGACTGCGGATATTTCAAGACCGGTTATTCTGTATCCTGCGCCGTCCAGCATTCCGCCGAAATCTTCTACCGGCGTCCATAACCCAGAAAGCTCTACGTCCTGCCCCAGAACATAGCATTTTTCCGGATAGTACCTCATCTGCGATAGCTGAGTTCCGTTGTAAATTACATACGGATATTTCGCGCTGCCGTCACCCGAGGTAAACGCGTGAGGCTGAACGTTTTTTATAACCGTCATTTTTCCTTCAATACCGTTCGCCGTCACCGGCTTTAGATAAATATCATAGATTTTGTTCACATTCGCAAGCAGCGACGCGTTCACTTCAACATTTCCAAACCCGATATCACTCAGCTTTTTGTCAATGCTGTAGTTTTTGTCGCCGCTTTCGACTATGTCATAGTACACAGTACAAGGCTTGTTTGTTTTCATTCCGATGGAAATTTTGTTAAACTCCGTTTTGTCTGACAATCTCGGATATCCGCTAAGAAAATGGATAGTGCTTACACTCTGCAAATCGTACCTGTACATAAGCTCCAGAACCTCGCCCTTTGTTATGTAATGCTGAGGATCGGTATACGGCGCACCCCTGCCTGCAAACAGGTTGTTCGACAGCGCATAGGCATAATATGGCTGTGCATAGTCGGACACGTTTTTTATTCTTTTTGCACCGCTATCGCACAGCTTATAAAACCTCCCCAAAACCACAATTGTATCCTCGCATTTCAAAAGCGAGCCGGGGCGCACGCTGCCGTCCTCATATCCGAAAATCAGTCCGTTTTCAGCGGCGGTGTAAATGTATGGTGCAAACCAGTCTTCCGCGCCGACATCTGAAAAATTATTCAATCCCCTGCCGCGAAGTCCGAGAAATCTGACCAGCATCGTCGCAAACTCTGCACGTGTCACCGGTTTTTCAGCATGAAAATCTCCGTTTTCATCGCCCGAAACAACACCGGTCTCAAAAGCCCTTCGGACATAGCCACTGTCTGCCTCATTGGTGCCTGCGATGACAGGGCGTACCAAAGC